>CAZIUS010000239.1:0-1513 GCA_964542385.1 uncultured Candidatus Peribacteria bacterium | reverse complement strand
TACCGAACTCGCGTTTTCGCTCAATGCGCAAGAAATTATCGATCAATTCGAACGTGCGACACCTTCTTTGGACAAAAGAATCAAAGCATTAAATCAGATGCTTGACGCGTGATGGAAGGTGGGTTTACGTCTGATGCCATTGCTTCCCGTTCCAGGATATCTCGCAATTTACGAACGTTTTTTTCAAGAGCTCCAAAGCCAAATAGCAATCGATCGCTGTTCATCGTTGTTTTTTGGGTGATTTTTGCTTACCACGAACGACCAAAAAATCATGCAGAAAAAAGCTCCAGATAGTGCATTACGGCCGTTGTTGAAACAACACAACGGTATCTTACTTAGGACTTGAGAACAAGAAAGAAATGAATTGTATAAGTTGATTAGAGCGTATTTTCCAAATGCGCAGGTGAGTATGGATGAAATGTAAGTTACTTCATAAATCCTTCAACAATTTCTTTGATTAACATAAACAGCACAATTCTTTTTTTAGCGTTTGGATCTTTATCAAGCGATTTTTCAAATCAAGCAATTTTTAAATCAATCATATCGATGACTTTTTGAAGGTTGGTTCTTTTGAATCAAACAGTTTTTACAAGTTTTATTGCAGTATTGTATACTGCTGGTCTAAATAAGACACGTTCTTTGAAAGTTTTAGTAATCTTTTGAGATTTTACGTTTGCAGGAGATTTGATGATTTTGTTAGTTGCGTTAGCTTTATCTTTAGGAGTTGTATTTGTTTTTACTTGAGTAGCGGTATTCGTTTTTACCGCCTGCGTTTTAAATTTACTAATGACTGCTGACTGATGACTATCAACTGCTGACTGGTCACTGATGACTGCTCACTTAAATTCTTCTTCAGAAAGTGTTTCTGTAAGTACTGCTTGGTTTACTCGTCTCGCATCGGTCGTCCCGATAGGGTAGCAAGTAAATAATGTCAATGATTTTTCTGTAACGTCTTGTTTGAGAATATCTACTGCTGTTTCAGGAATTTCTTCTGATCTTTTGATAGTGTATATATATAAGGTGTATTTCCCAGTGGTGTCTGCAAGATAGACAAATACTTTGTCACCGATATTACTTAACGGTGCAACTTGTCATGCGGTTTTATAACGTCATGGATCTGTTTTTGCAAAAGAACTATGAACAGCGAGAACCATATTTCAGATTCATTGATCAGGAGCATATCAGACATAATGTAATGCTCATTCTTCCAGGTATTTATAATGATTAAAGATTTCTCCTACCTTGATTTTTTCGATATCATTGTTGTCTGGTCGGACGAGAGGAATGGTAACTCATGATTTTGGATAGACAACGTATCAAGCAGCAGATTTGTCTTGATCATAAGGTAGTGTTTGTATTCGGTAATCAAGATCAATGATCTCTTGAGTTGGATTTGGTTTTGCTCGTTTTGGGAAAGTAGTGTCAATAGTATTTGATACTTGAGTAGAATATGCTGCTTGAATCGGATTATTTCATGTAATAAGATAATTTCAAAGTAATCAAAATACTACAA
>CAZIUS010000238.1:0-1517 GCA_964542385.1 uncultured Candidatus Peribacteria bacterium | reverse complement strand
TCCTCTCCCAAAAGGAGAGGATTTACGTTATTTTGATTAACAATTCAATATTCCAGATTTTCACGAATCGTACCATCGAACACAGATGGTTCTTGAGTAAGGTAGCCGATGTGTTTGTAGTAACTGAGTAATGAAACATCTTTGAGATCTTGGTCATCGACGATAATTGACCCACTATCAGGTTGTAGGTATCACGCAATGAGTTTTATTAATGTTGATTTTCCTCATCATGATGGTCAGACCAAAGCGGTTTTTTGTTTTCATGTGATGGTGAGGGAGAGAGTGTTGAGGATTGTTGTTTTTTTCTCGTATCAAAAGGATAACGATTTGAAAGAAATGGTTCAATTTTTGTAAAGAAAACTTTTTCATATTTCTAATCACTGAATAGACGGAATTGAATCAAATTTTTCTCGTAGAGATTCGATTATAGAAAAATTAAACGCAAATGTTCTATAGTAATGAATTGAATCATTTATTATATTTTCTAATAGTCAGACCAGGAATATATATCAAACTAACTGTGATATTGAAGTCGATTCCATTAATATCATGTATCATACTACTCAATAAATTGTTATTTTTACAGTTTGGATTAAAAATAATGGTATATTATTGATAAAAAATAAGTAATCCTTTTCTTTCCTGTTTAAGTGAGTACAATGATCAGCTAATGTATCAATTTTCGATATTTCGAAACCACTTTTGTCATTTTGAAGAATTTCAAATTTTGACATAATTATTTTAACTAACTGTGCATTATAGATATGTTGCGTTTTAATTCTTTCTTTTCTATAAGGAATTGCTTTTGAATTAATAATTGAAGCTACTATATGAATAAAAATAAAAACAATCAAAAATCAAATTCAATACCATACATTTAATGAAATAAAAATATATAATGCGTAAGATAATGTTATAATTAAACGAGTTCAAATACTGATTCAGTGAATAATAAGATCTGTTCGCGTATGAAAACTATTTTCGATTATAGATATTCGTTTTCCTGTACCAATTTTTTCTGTTTGTGTTGTGTCTAAAGTGAGAAACTTTTTTATATAAATTCTATGCATGTTTTTAATATCAGTTCGGTAGAGATTTACCCATTCTCGATATCTCATACAGTAGATTCATGCAAAGTAGATACAAGTAATGATACTAAAAATGCTGATCATAGAGTAAAATAATTCTGTATTTCAAGTTTCAATATAATATGTTAATTTTTCAAAACTTTGTACTGAATAGATTCAGTATACTCAAACTCGTATCGCCAGTAAAAAAACTTGTAACAATAATTTATTACTATATAAAGCCGGTTCCATAAACCTTTTTATTGTTTGCCGTGTGGTCATTGTATTACTAAGATAAAACACTTATCGGTAATTGTAGACTCTTTTTCTTAATCCCCCATTCTTTCTCGAGCATCGCATACACTTTGTCGTAATTTTCTGGATGAATACCGGTTGCGTCGAGTGGTTCTTTGCCGTCAGGGATTCTGAGGAAGCCGACACATTGCTCAA
>CAZIUS010000237.1:0-1522 GCA_964542385.1 uncultured Candidatus Peribacteria bacterium | reverse complement strand
CATATGGTCAAGCACCTTCGATGACTGAAGAAGAATCACTTGCTGTGCTTGCATCAAGCAAAGAGGCGTGGAATGAATGAACTGGTGAATGGCCAATGAGCTCGATTCCAGAGAGAGTAGCAGCAGTACGTGCATTTGTTGAAGAAATGAAAACGATCAGAGAACCAGTAGTGACTGATTTGATGTATGAAATTGCAAAAAATAAAACTGATGCAGAAAAAGAATTTGATCGTACTATTGAATATATTGAAAAAACATGTGATGAGGCTTTGCAATTTAAACCTATCTATAAAACTCATCCATGATGATTGAAAACAAGAACTGATAAAATGCCTTTGTGAGAAACAATATGTATGTCTCCGTATAATTATCCACTGAATGAAACGTTTACGACATTGATTGCAGCATTGATTATGGGAAATCCAGTTATTTTAAAACCCGCAAGACACGGGGTTCTTTTTCGACGCCATTTTGCACCTTTATTTCAAAAACATTTTCCTGCTTGAGTAGTTAATATGATTTACGGAGATGGAAAGACTATTGTTGGGCCAATAATGAAAACATGAGATATAGATGCGCTTGCATTTATTTGATCATCACCAGTGGGCAAAGCTATTGCTCATCAACATCCTGATACTGATAATTTAAGACAGGTTAAGGGGTTATGAGCAAAAAATGCCTACATTGTAACAAAAACAGCAGATATTGATCAAGCTGTAAAAGATGCTTTATTATGAGCATTTAGTTTTAATGGACAGAGATGTACTGCAAATAAAATGCTCTTTGTAGCAAGTGAAATCTATGATGTGTTTATGGCAAAGCTTAAAGATGCAATAGAAAAAATCACAATTGGTATGTCGTATGGTTGGTATACTACAGTACATGATGATAAAGTACATTATGATCCTAAAGTAATTCCTTTTATTACTCCATTACCTGAACCAGGAAAAGTCGCTGCAATGAAGGCATTTATTGATGAAGCATTGGATAAGTGAGCTACTTTTTTGAATAAAGATGGATGAAAAGCATTTCATCAACTTATGGTTCCGACAATTCTTGAATGAGTTACTTCAGATATGAGTATTTATCATAAAGAGCAGTTTGGACCAGTCCTCCCTGCAGTTAAATTTGATGATATACAGACACCGATAGAACGAATTAGAAAAATAAATTTTGGACAACAAGTAAGTATCTATTCTACAAATCCTCATGAAATAATGAATGTATTTAATGCTGTTAGTACACAACAATGAAGAATGAATATAAATAGTATGTGTCAAAGAGGTCCTGATGATGTTGCTTTCTCAGCGACAAAATGAAGCGCAGTATGAACATTGTCTTACAAAGATTCGTTATTGAAGTTTTCAAGAGATCGTGTAGTTGCTGAAAACCCAACGAACGGAAAATACTTCTTTGTGAATGATGAAGGAGAAGAAGTATATTTATCTAATTAATTACATGCAAGAAATTCTAAAAACTGATGTAACCGTAGTCGGTTGAGGTATTACATCTTGAGCTTTGA
>CAZIUS010000236.1:0-1524 GCA_964542385.1 uncultured Candidatus Peribacteria bacterium | reverse complement strand
ATTGTCCAAATCCACGCTTCTACAGACTGATCTTCTTGAATACGATCCAAACGATCTCGTAATTTAACAAAAAAATCACCTACAAGATCCAATATCTCTCCACGATTCAAATGATAACGTCCTGCAAGATAACGATACAAACGATCTACCAAAAAAGTGTACAACTCACTAAAAGCTTGTTGATCACGTTTTTTTAAACGACGTATATATGTGGGGGTAAATTCCATACTCTTTATGGTAGCAAAGTTAGCGCGGAAAGCAACAAAATATCTTTGTTTCAGTATCTACATCAAAACAATCAACCTCTCGTGAAGCCTCTTCCAAAGCTTCTGTAATTTGATTCCACGGCCAGTGCCATGTTTTGATCTTAAATTGTTCAACTCAGGTATCATGAACAAAAGGACGTCTTTCATGATGGTGGACAAGGAGCATTCTTCATCATGGTTTGATGCAGCGACGCGCTTCAACAAACAAATCTTCAACTCATTCGAGATGTAAAACAACAAACGTACACAATAATAAATCATATGACTCGTCTGCAACAGGTAATGGATTTAACAAATTAGAACAAATGGTTTCCGTCCGTCACGGTGCACGATCCAATAATCCTTGCGTCCCATCTATAATGGTTCGCTTTTCTACTCAAGCTGTAGCGAGTTGTTTTGCTCGTCTGCCATCACCTCATCCAAGATCCAAGACAGAAAGCCCTTTTAGAGTTCTTGGCAAATACTGACGAATCGCATTTCCGTCTCGTTTGGTAAGTTGTTTGTGATATTGACTAAATAGTGAAGCTATACGACTATATCCATCGAGTGGATCGTAATACGGTATATGTTCATGTTGATATGACATAAAAAAGAGGGAAGTGAAGGAAATGAAGGAAATAGTAGTTGGGCGCATATAATAAGCCCGTATACATAAAAAACGTATTCCGTCCAGAAAATATTAGAAAAATTTCTTTTGTGTATCGGTTTCAAAAATCAATTCGTCTTCTGCATCGAGTCATTCTTCATTGGCTGCTAAGAGAGGAATCTTTTTTGCTAAGTCTTCTTCATCAACAACTGCAACAAGTGACATGAGTTCTTTTAATTTTCAATTCACTTCTTTCAAACGAAAATAGAATCTACTGAGTTGTGAAATAACTCTACTATAATCTTCATTTTGGTCCAAGAGTTGTTGTGCTCTCGATTTTAATATTTTGTTTTGAATAGTAAGTTCACTTGTCTGACTCATTTGTTGTTGTAAATCTTCTTCCAAACGAGCATAACTCGTTCTCAGTTCTTCTATAATTTTTGCATTACCAAATCTAGAATAGGCAATGATGTATCATAACATTCCTCATATAAGTAATCACAAGAGCGTATATAAAAACATCAGTGGTTTTAGAATGTAAAATTTAAAAATGTCTACTCATTCTGAAGCAAAAAGCAAGCATTACGAGCATTTTTCTTTTTTTTTAGTATACTGATAGTACAAATTCTCTTGCATCTGATCCAGTCGATCAGTATAGTGAGAGAGCAAAAA
>CAZIUS010000235.1:0-1525 GCA_964542385.1 uncultured Candidatus Peribacteria bacterium | reverse complement strand
CTTCACTCGCTAAATCTCAAAAACGGATGATATCAGTCAATATTCATCAAAAAACTGACTGATAAAACGTAAACGCTTCTTGCGCATTGCCATTAAAATTAACATGAGGATTGATTGTTATCATAGTATACAATTAATAAAAAGTCTAATCATAAATCGAGGATGGAGAAATTCCTAAGCGTTCAAAGAGCTATTATGTTGTTTGAGTAAAATATCCAAACGATCCAAATTCTCTTCATTAGCATTACTGACAAATCATTTAATTTGATTATAAATCTCTGGTGTATCAAACTGTTGTTGTCGAGTGATACGTGTTCATTGCGCTTCTTCATTAAAAGTCACCGTTAATACATAATGTGGCTTACAAACATGCTCTATCACAATTTTTTCCTTTGAAAGTTCTATAAATTTACTCTCATTGGGATGTCTTGCTCCATTTGGTCAAATCATGGTAAATTTCCAATCACCACCTACCTCAGGATTACATATTTCAAACTCATTCGTAAATCATTTTGGTCATCGTCGCTGTTGCAAGAGAGACGCTGTTGTAAATGCGATATACACCTCTTCAATAGATGCAAAAAGTAAACGTGTATGAACAAAAGTGCTTGTTTGCAAAGAACTCATAATCAAAATATTACTAAAAATGTATTGATCAAACTACAACGTTTCTCCTTTTGCTACCAAAAGTTTATGCCACATACAGTATGATACGATAAGTATTGTCAACGTTACAAGAGGCATAATAACTTCATTTATAGGATGTCAAAGAGAAAAATGCGCTCGAAATGCTCCAATATACACGAACGTAAGTCATGCATACGCTCGCTCTTTAATTCTGTTTGGAATTTTGGGAACGATAAGGGTAAGTGCAGCAAGAGGTAATGCATATCACACTATTTGTTGCAACCAAATAACCTCAGCAATGTTTACGTGCTTGAGTCATTCAATTGCCATTTCGCTATTCATGAAAAAAATTCCAGGAATATGGAAAAGTGCGATCAACACAGTAGCAATCCAATAAAGGATGGTAATAGTTTTTTTTGACATGGTATATAAAAACATATAAAAAACTTATTTACGAGCACGATGAATTTCATTACTTTTGAACATAATTATTTTTTCTATCAGGTCAATGGGTAATGCTTTATCATGAGGAAACTGTACTGATCATTTACCTTGTTTGTATCATGCGAGCTCTTTTGCAAATGACTCATGGGCGGAAGGAGTAGCATAGACACCAATATGATGATCAAATGCTGCAAAGTAGATCAATGGTTTTTTATTTAATGTATACGCTGGCATTCAATAACTTATCGATTCTACCGCATCTGGACAAAGACGCATCACAAGATGACGAAGTGTGATTAATCTTTCTTTAACTTCTCACTCTTGAGCAGCAATATAAACATCCACTGTAGTCCACTTCATAGATGAGGTATTCATTATACGTAATCAATAAAAGCAAACAAAACTATTTCTTCTTTTTAGCAGATAACTCTTGTACAATCGCTGATAAGACTGT
>CAZIUS010000234.1:0-1526 GCA_964542385.1 uncultured Candidatus Peribacteria bacterium | reverse complement strand
TCTCTGAGGTTGATGAGGAGTTGGTCTGCGTGATCGTAGCTCATACCGAATTCTTGAATCGTTCGATCAGGTCAAAACTTGTAAATAATTTCGGGAGCTCACGTGAGTTTTTTGCTTCTTTGTCTTGCTTCTCACTTTCACAATGCAATGATATCTATGGTATTCATTAGTTCTTTGATTGCAGGAAATTCTTTGGCTAATTCACGAATGACCCCAAGTTGTCATTTTCCTCAGTCAATTATGAGTAGATCAGGGAGAAGGTGCGTCCCAATACCATTTTTTGTAATCTTAAATCTTCTCAGAATAACTTCTTTTAATGATTGATAATCGTCTGAACTTCACTTTTTCACTGTGGTAATTTTGTAGTTGCGGTATAACGTTTTGTCTGGAATTCATCATCTAAAACAGGACAGTCAACCACTGATTTGATCTCAACCATGATGAGAAATATCGATACATTCCATTTGGAGAGGAATATTTTTGAGATCGTAAGCGTTTTGAATTTGAAATAGAAGTTGATCCATGATGTTGTTTTCATGGAGTTGAGCAGTGGTTTGAAGGTAAGATTTTTGTGCGGGAACAAAGAGTGTTTCCAGTGTTTTGATTTCTTTTTTCGTGATTTTTGCTAGTGTGGGTGAAGCAATGAGATAACTGTTTTTATTGTCTTTTAAAACTTGAGTACATCAAAATTCTGCAGCTAACGAAGCCATAATATTGTTTGCTGTGTTATCTTCACTACTGACATGCGTTCTGATAAGATCAACAACTTTTCCATCCGTAATTTGTGCGATAATACAAACCCATGATTCAGCACAAAGTTCAAGATGCGTAATGTATCATGATTGCGTCGTTTGTAAAACAATATGTTGATAGGTGGTATCAAGTGCTTGTACAAAAGTAAGCATATCTCTGAGAATTACACATCGTTCAAAGTGTTGTTTTTCAATTGCTTGGTTAATTTCTTTGGTGAGAACATCGATGACCGGACCGGTTTTTCATTCGAAACAGTTTTTGACAAGCTGGACGATTCATGCATATTCTGTGCAATATTCTTCATACGATTTTTCTTGCTTTCGTCATTGACGTTTTGCTTGCTCGACTAAGGATTGTTTTTTGGGGTCATTCAATATAGCGATGACATTTCGTCATTTATCGAGTCAGAAAAAATAGTCTGAATGGAGTGTTCAAGCAGCAAATTCACGAGGTTTCATAATATTAAATTTCAAGACTTTTCTCAGATACCTGAGGAGTTCTCGGAGTTGTTTTGAATTATATCTAGGTCATATATACGTGCTGCCATCGTTTGTCCTTTTTTTGACAATACGGAAAGTAGGAAAATTACCTTTACTGATCTTCAAAAAAACATAACTGGAATTATTTCTCAGCAGTTTATTGTATTCTGGAAGATGAGTCTTGATAAGATTGTCTTCAAGGAGTAATGCATCCGCTTCACTTGGTGTTTCGAGCCACTCCACACGCGTTGCACACGAAACCATTTCTTGTTTCCATAACGATCATGGAGTAAA
>CAZIUS010000233.1:0-1535 GCA_964542385.1 uncultured Candidatus Peribacteria bacterium | reverse complement strand
GCTTTTATGCAAAAATTAAAAAAAAATTCAAGTCCATTCGCTGTCTTGCGTTTTACTTGCTATTTAAGTTTTGTTGACGAACACGACTCCCTGAAGCGGTCGTCGCGTAACGAATTGCTAGATTAAAATGTTTAGTGTATTGTTTCAGACAATGCTCGTGACGTAAATATTCGCTTATTTAAGCGAAATCATCGAGACGACAAGCAAAGCACCCCGCAGTACTGCGGGGCACACTCAACATAAGTATCAAATCTGTCCGGCTTGCTTTGCGAGGAGTTCGATGATGAGCGTATAAGCGCTAGAATCAAAAAGTATAAAATACTCATTGTACAGTATTTATTTTCAAGCTTAATGTATGTTTAGTAAGGTATATCTATTTCATAGACATTTGTGTTTTTTCATACTTATATTGACTTTTATTGTAAAATATGTAATAATGAATGATAATTCTTTTAGTCCTCTGGTTCTATGTTTGAAAAATATATATTTGCGATACTAATGAGTTTTCTTTTTGTTGGTGTGTCTTTTGCTATAACTGATCCGACTGAAAAATATCCATGAATTGATTTTTATTTTGAATGAGATTGATTGGTGCGAGAAACACCGAGTTGGTTTTCTCCACAATTTCTTTGAAGTGCCCCTCGTGATATTGGCTCTTGGAAAAATGTTTTACCATATGAAGAAGATAAGTATGCTGATCTGTATATGGTCATTCCGCAACTGTGATTGATTACGCCAATTCAACAAATCCCTCGTGAAAGTGGTGACTGGAGCAATATGATCGATGGACGTGAAATTGGTATAAATAAATATTTGCATGGAGGGATAATTGAATATGCGTGAAGCGCAAAACCGTGATATTTGTGAAAGCGTATCGATTTTTGACATAGTAATTTCTTTGCAAATGATTCGTGAAGATATAAAACTGTTTTTGCAAATCTCATGCGACTTGATCCAGGCGATGAAGTTTGGTATTTTGTCAGAAATGGTGATAATTATGATCTGCATGTGTATGAAGTGACTGCATCGTATCCTACCTCACCATCATATACTGATGCCTTACACTATGATGGAGACTGAGCAGATGCATTGATTTTCGGTTGTTATCATGGACTTGATTGAAGATGGATGGTAGAGGCAACATACGTGTGAGAACCTTTATGATCGAGTTCGGTAGGCGATCATCCAGATTTACCAGTTTATTGGAAACAACGTATAGATGCTGCATTGTTAAGTTTTGAACGTATTCCAATGAAACGAAGAAAACAATATATTGCTTACTATTTTAGTCGTTTGTCTGTCTATAATCAAAATTACTGACTTACTCAAAATGAAAAAGCAGTCGGTGCTTATTTGCTTGAACAACTCAGTGCCTTGTATGAATAGTGTTTTAGATTTAAACAAGTGTTATGAAGTATATAGTGATGATAATTATTGAATTGATAATGTGTACAACATCAGTTTTTGCGTTGACACCAAAGGAACAAAAATGAGTAAAAACACTTACTTTACCAAGTTTGGAATGGCAATCTCCG
>CAZIUS010000232.1:0-1540 GCA_964542385.1 uncultured Candidatus Peribacteria bacterium | reverse complement strand
CAAAAGCTGCATTACGAGATAAACTCTATGAGGACATTATTGAACTCACACCTGGTTTGCAAAAGATACTAAAACAATGAATGGAGAAAGAGTATATTACTGAAGATGAAATTCTTTCAGAAATTAATGATATCGATAAACAAGTTGAATTATTGGAAAGATTTTATGATCTTGCAGATAAGCTGACGATAAAAATCGTTACTATTGAAGATTTGTTGATTGATGAAGTAAGATTGAAACAATCAGAAAGTAAGTTATGAAAAGTTACCTTGTATGATAAAACGCACGCTGTAAATGATAAACAATACAAAGACTTTATTAAGTTGTATTTTAGTGAAATCGGAAAGATTCCCTTATTAACGGGAGACGAAGAAAAAGAACTTGCCTATTCGATCAGATACGGCGAAAATGAAGATTTTGCGAGAAAAAAACTTGTTGAATCAAATCTTAGATTAGTAATTTCGATTGCCAAAAAGTTTTTGTGATCGAGATTATCGTTTCTTGATCTTATTCAAGAATGAAACGCATGATTGATTAAGGCGATTGAAAAATTTGATCCGGATAAAGATTTTAAGTTTTCGACGTATGCAACCTGGTGGATCAAGCAATCGATCACAAAATCTATTGCTGATATGACAAAAAATGTAAGAATCCCTGTCCATCTTATCGATGAAATTAACGCATATAACAAAGCATCACAGAATTTGTTTCAGAAACTTGGGCGTGAACCGACTTCAAAAGAAATTGCAGCAGAATTATGATTTCCTATCAAAAAGATCAAAAAACTTGAAGAAGTAATTTTTGGTAATGTGAGTTTGGATGCAGAAGTTGGTGATGATGGTAAAGATAGTCTTGGTGATTTGATCGCAGACGAGTCGACCCTGAGACCAGATCAGCATGTTGAAAAAGAAACTATCAAAGGTAATCTTGAACTTATTCTCGATATGCTGGACGAAAGAGAAGCAAAAATTATCAAGATGAGATATGGTATCGATGGTCCGAGATACACACTCGAACAAGTTGGTGCAGAGTTTAATGTAACGCGTGAACGTGTGAGACAAATTGAACAAAAAGTATTACAAAAATTGAAAGAACACGAATGATTACAAAGAATGCTTGGATTGGAAGATGATATAGAAAAACTAAAAGTCTTTGGGGATAAAAGAAAGAAAAAGAAACTTCCCGTTATCAAAGAAGATGATTCAGATGATGATGAGGCTTTGTATTTGAGTAGTTTGGATGATTAAGGGAAAAGATTTCTGAAGAGTATCTCTGAAGATTTCTGAAGAGTATTTATAAATACCATTGAAATGGCAAAACTTCCAACAAGAAAAGAAAATTTCTCTGAACGATATAATGAACTGGTAAAAAATGCATGACTTGCAGATCATAGCGCGGTGCGTGGGTGTATGGTGATCAAACCCTATGGCTATGCAATTCGAGAAAATATGCAAAAAGTACTTGATGCGATGTTCAAAGCAACAGGACACAAAAACGCGTATTTTCCTTTGTTTATTCCAAAATCATTTTTTTCAAAAGA
>CAZIUS010000231.1:0-1551 GCA_964542385.1 uncultured Candidatus Peribacteria bacterium | reverse complement strand
TTGAAACCAAGACATTGTTCTTCAGTCGTAAATCATTTACAAGCAATTTTTTCTCAGTATTTTCCAGAGACACATTTTGCTTCAATGATTTCCTCACACACTCATGATTTACATTGTGTATCTCATAGACAACTCTCTCAGAGATCTCATCATATATTTTTATCATCACATACTACTGCAGGGTCGTTTCATAAGAGTTGTGCTACTGCATTACATGCGTTGATTACTCATTTTGGATTTGTTGTTGATTTCAAAATATTTTCAATTTCATCTGGACTAAGAGAAGGTTGCAAACTGAGTAATAATGCAGCAACACTTACTGCAAGTGGTGATGCCATAGAAGTGCCAGAATGTTCACAATATCATCATCAAATACAAGTGCTTTTAATATTTACTCATGGAGACAAGAGATCGCCACCAGCATTTGAAAATCAAGCCTTATTCCCATTTAAATCAGAAGCACTTACAGAAATTACTCCTGGATAACGAGCTGGATATCATGGCTGACTTCAATACTCATTTCCAGCTGCTGCAATAAGTACTACTCACATATTATATGCTGACTGAAATATTTGCGCTTCAGCAGAACTATATCATCCTCATCCTCGAGACATGTTAATTACTTTTGCACCGTCTTGTACTGCTTGTTGTACCAATCACATTATATTACTACTTCCATCATTATCTCATTCTCAAAAATGATAATTATATCATTTGATTTGTATATTACCAACATTACGTGCAGCTGAAGGAACTCATTTGCCATTATTAGTTAATGCACCGACCAATCATGCTATATGCGTTCCATGACCACCTCATGCTCAGGCTGGTACTGCACTTGTAATACTAAGATCCTCATGAGAAACATAAAAACCATCATCCACAATACCTACTTTTACATAATTGAGTTTTCTTTCAGCTAATTGATCCCATGCTCTATATGCATGTACACCATTTCATCATTTCAAATGCCATAGGTTATTTGCTTGAGGATCATTTGGTGTTCCATATAACGTTCTTTTATACTCAGGTAATACTTCGATGGTTTGATCAATTTTTGATTGCAGTTCTGCAATAAAAGTTCATACATCTGTTTCTTTGTTAAAAACGATATAAATTATATTTGGGTTAATTTTTTCATCTCTTGTAGCAAAATATGATGAATTATTTTGCATTTCTTTGATTCAATATGCATCGAGTGCAATATTTAAATAGTCCATAAGTTCCTTTTTGTACGGTGTTGTTTCTTCTCTTAGTCAGTTCGTAGTATATTCTTCTGCAGATTGTTCTGCATTGTTATAATCAGTGATGATTGTTTTTCTTTCAGTATTTTTTTCTGATAACATGATAGTGACACGATCAGTATAGATTTCATGTTCATCTTCTACTGGAGTTGTGTAATCAACTGGTTTTGAATAATCAGGAATTTTTGATAAACAACTTGTGCCAGTCTCACGATTTTTAGATTGTTTGATGAGACAAAATTTTTCACTGAATCATTCTTTGCGACAAGAAATATATTCTTGTTCATTATTGATACATTGTGATCTT
>CAZIUS010000230.1:1023-1569 GCA_964542385.1 uncultured Candidatus Peribacteria bacterium | reverse complement strand
TTAAAAAGTGTATAAAATTGCTCATTTTTTGACAAAATTACCATTCATCATTATAATGTCTATATTTCAATTTATTCATTCTTGAACAATGCCCAATATTGAAAAACTCACCAATGATACGAATACTATTGCAAGCGAACTCGAAGCAATCAAAAAACTTGCTGAATGAGAACGCGCACCAAAACAAACTGAACTCAAAACACAAATTGATCAAGTACAAGGTGAACTGCAAAATCATCTCCAATCGTTACAATCAAAAACTGACGCTCAGTCTGCGAACGAACGTGCAAAAACTGAGCATTTGTTAACAAATATCCAGTCTGCTAATGATAAACTCCTGCAACTCGGTGCAGAAGTACAGTCAAATACCAATACAGCACCAACCGGTGAAGAAAAAAAATGATTCAAACAGCGATGGAGTGATTTATGGAGTGATGGGAAACGAAAAGAGACTGCGGGTAAGGTATGAATGGCTGCAGGAGCGGTAACAGGAGTCACCTGGCTTTGGAACAAGGTATCAGGATGGTTTGGCGGAGGAAAAAGCGA
>CAZIUS010000230.1:270-1013 GCA_964542385.1 uncultured Candidatus Peribacteria bacterium | reverse complement strand
GAATCCAATAAAAAGACTTCTCGGTGGCAAAAACTCCTCAAATGAGTTGGTATCGCATGATGAAGTATCCTTGCTTATACTGGCATGTCCAAATTACGAGACAAAATCAAAGAACGATTTCCGGATATTTTTGGTCCAGAATTGAGTTTTGAAGCTGCTTTTAACAATGTACAGGCTGAACTCAATAAAGTGGATGAAAAAAAATTAGGTATATGAGTCAATATGAGTCGAAAAGAGACAGGAGAATGAAAATGAATCCTTACTTCTTATTGAGTAGAAACTGAAATAGACACAAAAAACAAAAAGATTCCTGGTATGAATGTTAATTTTACAGCTTTTGATCATCTGATTCATGCTGCAAATCTAGCGAATTTCTGTAAAGGGTCATTTAGATGAAGATGTAAAGATGATGCACCATTTTTAGAAACAACCTTATGATGAGATATGGCAGTCGACTTAGCAGAGACGGGTGAGGAAGAATTTGTTTCTGGAAGAGGATTTCCATTAGGAAAAGTTATTTGAGGACTGTGAAGTGCATGACTTCTGTATTGTACACCACGATGAAAAGTTGCTTGAAAAGCACTCTGAATTACGTGATGATTAGCAGCTATCGCAGGGTTTACTGCATTATGACATTTTGGTCTCGATAGAAATGATACCTTATCAAAAATCTGTCCATTAATTGCAGATGGTAATGGAAGAAAAGAATTGGAATTACCATTTGCCGAAGTCCTTAAAAGTGA
>CAZIUS010000230.1:0-260 GCA_964542385.1 uncultured Candidatus Peribacteria bacterium | reverse complement strand
ATGGAAGAAAAGAATTTTTATGATACCTGAATTGATTAAGTATCTGGAAACAAGGCAATATCGACAAAAACGGAAACAACGCAGAACTTGATAATGTAAAGCCTTCACCACTTGCTGATGAACTCAAAGCACTTATAATGGAAATTCAATCAGCGGATTCGAATCAAAAAGATTTCAAAGAACATGGTAATTCAAGAATGATGGATGTAATTTCCGATAATACTAATCCTGAAAAATATGTCTTTAATTCACGATGAGTC
>CAZIUS010000229.1:0-1572 GCA_964542385.1 uncultured Candidatus Peribacteria bacterium | reverse complement strand
ATCGATAAAACAATCCACCTGAATTTCAGCTGGCAATCGAGAAGTAACAAGCGCTACATCATATCATGATCATACTATTCCTATACGCATACAACTGAAAGGTTAAAATTTTTGAGTTTCTTGAAGCGCAAACCATCGTTTGAGTGATGGAATGAGTGCATTAAAATCATTTGCTTGTTGAATACGTTCCAAAAACAATAATTCACGTTCCCACAAATCCATTTGATTGCGAACAAAATTCCATTGTTCACGATTTCACAAAACCAGTAAACGGTGTTGCAATTTCAATCATTGTGACACTTTTTCTTTAATTGTAGCGGTGTGTGAAAAGAGATAATATCAAACCAGTCACTTTACACGCACGAAAAGTTCCTTTTCAAAATCTTTTACCGCGAGCAAGATATTTTGTTGTGTTTCTGACAAAAGTGTCTTTTTTTTCTGCAATTCATTCACTTGAGCATCTCGATATTCACGATCATATCACTCAGTTATTGCTTTGTTATTTATTGCTAAAGTCAAATCTTCGTTTGTTTCTGTGAGCAATGTCGATAAACCAGCTAAATAATCCAAACACAGTTTATCACCAGTCGCCAGTGAAACTTGAATTATGTCTGATTCCAAAACACATCGATATCTGTCTTCAAAATAACCAAAAACAGATCAAAAAAAACATGATCCCGCAATAATTAATACTCATAAATATTTTTTTACTAAGGAATTCATTGTTCCATAAGAAGAGTAAATTTGCTTATTTTATTCTTAGTCAAACAAGTAAAGTAACAATCACTGCAATTGGCACTGCCAATAATATTCATAAAAATCAAAATAATGTTGCTCACGATAACATACATAAGAAGATTACCAAGGGATTCACTCACAGTTTCTGTGACATTACTGCTGGCACAATAACATTGTTTTCAAGAAATTGAATTGCATAATACACTATTCATACAGCAATCAATCACTTCCAACCAAATGCAAGTGTAGCAACAAGCAATGCAGGAATACTTCATAAAATCGGTCAAATATATGGTATAAATTCGGTAAGTCATGCAATAAGCGCTAACGAGAACTTATTTGGAATTGAAATTCAAACCATTTGTAAAATCCATAATCCTACTGCACTCAACAATCAAATAATCAAACATAATAACAATTGTCACTCCAGCCATAAACCAAGTTTTGTACTCATTTCAAGCAGAAGATTGTACGTTTTTTTAGGATTTTTGGTTAGACTTGCAATAAATGTTAATACTCATATGCGCTCCAGAGAAAAAAAGATTGCTACGGTAATTACCAAACCAATTTGTAATAGTGTGTTAAAAACACCATCTATTAAACTCACTGCAAATGTTCATGCACTTTTAATTCACTCTCCTCCAAAGCTAAGTATCTGACTAATATTTTCTGTAAATCATGTTTGCATTACTGCTACTCGTTGTCCATCATTTGCTTGAGATGATAGTCGCATTTTAAGCGTTTGTGGCAAACGACTTTGTTGAATCACCTCGATCAATCATACTTCTTGTACATGTGTCTGAAAATTTTGTAACACTTGAATTCACATTTGAA
>CAZIUS010000228.1:0-1595 GCA_964542385.1 uncultured Candidatus Peribacteria bacterium | reverse complement strand
CATCAGACATCATCTGCAACACACCAAATTTTTCTGCTCTAACAAGCATCTTGATAACATCATCTTTCAATCTCGCTACACTACTTTCATTGATTGTAATACGGTCAAAAACACCATAAACTTTTACCGGAAAGAGTCATTCTGGAATTTTTGGTTCTTCAAGATAAAAGTATTCTACAAGCTCTTGTCGTGTACGCTCTTCTTCATGCCATCCATAAGCAACGAGAAATCTTGTCGTTCATTCACCTTGATCTACTTTTTTTCTATTATTTCTTACCCATTTCTGAAGATCTTTTCATTCTGTATAACTTTTCAATTCAGCCAATAAATACACCTTTTTATTCATAAACTTTGCCAACATATCATTCATCATCTCTTCTGTAGTTTTTGGTCTTAGTGGCATACCACATTTGTAACAGAACACTGAACCCAGCTTTGCCATAAGCAATCTCAGGTAGTCGTCTATTTCTGTCAATGTTCCTACCGTCGATCTCGAATTAGCCATACGCTTATTTTGCTCGATCGCGATTGCAGGACTTAGTCCTGAAGAATAATCAATCTCAGGTCTTGTTCCCAGATTGAAAAATTGTCTCAAATAGCTACTCAACGACTCGATATAACGAAACTGTCCTTCCTTATAAATCGTATGAAATGCTAAAGACGACTTTCAAGAACCAGAAACGCCCGTCACCGTAATGATCTTATTTTTTGGTAACGTAATATCAATATTTTTCAAATTATGCGTACGTACTCATTCAAGAACGATTTCACTATCATATGATTGATGCATATGTTGTTCAACGGTAATAGGTTTCTTTTTTGGCATACCAATAAAAAAATGAAAAAAACAAACCTGTATATACTCGAAAAACGCAAAGTTGCAAGAGTAATGCATATTCTTATTGAATAATTGAGGCGCAATGACACAATAAAAGTAAAGGAGATTTCAATTAAAATCATCTATGTCCTTTTGCTCTATAATCAATAAATAAAAAAAGAGTGGCCAGAAATCTGACAACTCTTTTTGAGTATTTCTACTCATCTTATCTATTACTCATCTTGGTCTACAAAGAGACCCATTAATAGCATAACTATTCCTAACAGGAATAATCCTCCAGCAATAATATTAGGAAATTGTGCAAAGAGTGCTGCACCAGCTACCGTGAAGATAGATCCAAATCCAACTTGAATCTTTCTTTTATTATTTAAATTTTGCATAAAAAAATGTTTATATATTATTAATTACACCTCAGTAATATATAAACAATTTAAAAGCAATGTCAATATTAATAGTTAAAAATATAACATTCTTGATTTAAGTTCCTCAATCCCATCGCCACTCACTGCAGAAATATACAATGCATCTTTTCAGTACGTTTTTTTCAAAAGCGTAAGATCTTTCTTTTTCAAAAGGTCAGTTTTGTTGAAGACGAGAATTCTTTGCTGTTTGGCTCAAATATCATCTAGAATTGTATTCACGACAGTAATTTTGTCATCTACCAATGGATCTGACGCATCGATGACGTGAAAAAGAACATCAGCTTCGATACTATCTTCTAATGTCGACCTAAACGCGGAAATCAAATCTGGTGGAA
>CAZIUS010000227.1:0-1597 GCA_964542385.1 uncultured Candidatus Peribacteria bacterium | reverse complement strand
AAGGGAAATTTGTTTAAAGATGAAGTTAGGAAACTCTAAATGTATTACATTGTTTACTCATTTTCATCATCATATAATCATTTTTTTAACGTTTCTTCTAATTCTTTTTTTGTTGCTTCAAGCATAAAGTATGTATGATCATCTTTGTTATTGAGAGCTTCTTCCATTTCTTCGGTAATTCTCTCAAGACGTGATTGAATAGTTTCAAGCATTTAATTTATATAATAAAATAAATGACACTATATAAACAAATTTTATGTTCATTCAAGATATAGTATTAAAATTTCTACTATTTCTTACTCGACTTCTTTCGATTTCCTTTCCATTTCTTTCGATTTCCTTTCCATTTCTTTCTATTTCCTCTCCATTTCTTTCGATTCCCTCTCTATTTCTTTCGATTCCCTCTCTATTTCTCTCCTCCCATGTCCCTCCTCACCATTCGCAATCTCCATAAATCATACGCTGAAACACCACTTTTTGATGGACTTGATCTCACGATCGAAAGAGGACAGAAAATTGGGCTGGTGGCAAAAAATGGTGCGTGAAAATCAACACTTCTAGAATGTATGGTAGGAAACAGTGACTATCCTGTGTGAGAAATAGCAATTGCATCATGAATCACCATAAGATATGCGCGTCAGACACTTACAATTCCTGACGAAACACTTGTCAAAAATGCGCTCATTGAACATGATGATTATCTCGGACAGTTGATATTGAAATATGAACAAACACTCAATAATCATGAAAGCTCTCCAGAACAAATACAAGCATTACTCGATGAAATCGAAGAAAAAGATGGCTGGTCATTCGAAACCAAACTCAATACGGTCATCAGTAAACTGCAACTCACACCGCTGCTCGATCAAACGGTCGGTTCATTGTCATGATGAGAACGCAAACGTCTCTGACTTGCTATGACATTGATCTATGAACCAGATTTGTTATTACTTGACGAACCAACCAATCACCTTGATCTCGAAATGATCGAATGGCTCGAAAAAGAACTCAAAAAAAGCTCTTTGACGTTTGTGCTTATTAGTCACGATAGGTATATTATCGAGCGTACCTGTACACACATCTACGAAATAGAACAAGGAAAAATCATTACGTATACCTGATGATATGATGCATATCTTGATCAAAAAGCAGCTCGTTTGGAAGCAGCAACCAAGCAATCCCACGTCTTGAAACAAGCGGTAAAAAGAGAGCTCGCGCGAGTACGTAAAGCACCTAGAGCGAGAGGAAGTAAATCGGTAAAAAGAATTGCGGATTACGATACATTAGAACAATCTCACGAACAAATCAAACAGGTTGTAGCAACGGCAACCAAAAAACTTGATCTTCATTCCACCACCAGAAAACTGTGAGGGAAAATAATTCAAATTCACTCCCTCCAAAAAGCATTTGCACAAAAAACAATAGTTGAAAATTTTTCTTATAATTTTCGTGCTGGTGAACGTATAGGTATTATCTGAAAAAATGGTGTATGAAAATCAACCTTTATCAAAATGCTCTTGGGAGAGACTCCTGTGGATAATTGAAAAATTCTCATCGGTGAAAAAGTAGTCATTTGACATTATCAACAAGCAGATAT
>CAZIUS010000226.1:414-1602 GCA_964542385.1 uncultured Candidatus Peribacteria bacterium | reverse complement strand
AATGGAGGTAATTTATCCCATTGATGAGTATTTGCATCAATACGAAGTGATGCTCATCCGTAAATATGATCCTCCTTTGTTTTTGTTCAGTCAAACCGTCTTGCCAAAGTCGATCTTCTTTGTGAACGCAAGGTAGCAAAGGCATTAGCATTATCAGAAACAATCAATCATTTAACAATAAGTTGTCATCACTGACATCGTTCATTTGCACGCAAATCTGTATTGGTAAGTATCTTTCTTGTTGCTGTCGTTTGAAAATCTTTTGCCAACAGTATTCACTCCACCACATCGTTACTATCACAATCAATATTATTAAACACTACTTTCCCTTCTGGCACAATCAGTAATAAATTAGCAGGTAATCATCAGTTTATAGTAACGGTATATGGTCATTTAACAATTATGGTGGTCGCCTTGCCATCATTTAATTTTAGAGATGTTGTTTGTTTGATATTTACATCTCATTCTACCAATTAGATATCCTCACTTGGTGATTTTTTAAGTACTGGAGCAATTAATGCTAACCTATGAGTAGTCCCAATCTTACTGACTACCTTATCTAATGCATCATAAGCAAACTTTTTGACTTGTTCAAAAGTATTTGTATTTGAGGTTTTCGTCATAAAGTTAATATTTTCTCTTCTTCGATCTAATATACTTCTTCAATCAAGTTGATGAAATCACTGTAATACAGTACGATCATCTTCCAAACTTGAAAGAACTGATCACTTTTGCATCATATACGGTGCTGTTATAGCAAAGTTGAACTGACAAACTCTTCATTCATACGTATTTGTTGTCATTTCATAGGTTACTTTCCCAGAAGTGGTTTCACTCGTTATTGGCGTACAAACATCATACGTTATTTTTTCCAAAGAAATCGCATATTCACCATATCATGATTTTGCCCATTCAGACGAATCTAAAACACTTTGTCACCATCGAGGCATAATTTTTGTGTTCAAGTCCTTTTGAAGATCATTATACCAGTTTACACCTGTTAAATTTTTTTCATTACATTTTCTCTTATATGAATAGGTTTTTCCACCAGGTGCTAATACATTAAAATCACATTCCATCGTATCTAGACGTACTGCTCATACAGTCTTTTCAGTACAATTATTTCACTGGATTGTTTCTAATTCATCTTCCAAATCCCACCAAAATGGTACATATTCTCCCATTTGA
>CAZIUS010000226.1:0-404 GCA_964542385.1 uncultured Candidatus Peribacteria bacterium | reverse complement strand
TTTTTCCATCACCACAGTTTGGTCATCATCCATTATTTCATTCTAAGGTAAGTGAAGTAGTACATTTATCTACTGGCTTTCATTTTGCCAAACATTGAATGGTATACGAACCATAATTTCTATATTCACATGTTCCTTCAATTCATAGTTTTTTTGTTCCATTTCCGCAATCAATCGAAATATCTGACGAAGGATAATTATTGACATCACATTTAATATCTGCATCATGTTTACGCGTATAGTAAGTATTTTTTGGTTTTGAAGGAGTCATAGAAACACAAATCGAAGATGGATCTCATCATCATCATTTTTCCAAGGTAATTGGTCTATTACATCAAGATACTTTTACACTATCAATCATACAGGTCGCTACATAAGAACCATATTCAGTATACTTACATTCA
>CAZIUS010000225.1:1340-1610 GCA_964542385.1 uncultured Candidatus Peribacteria bacterium | reverse complement strand
TATTTAAAAAATAAATTTTAGTTTGTTTAAGTTTATATGCTTTTATATGGGAAACCAGTAGTAGAATCTTTGGAAAAAGAAACAAAGTGACGAATTAACGAACATCTTTCTGATGGTTGTTATGTGTGATTTTTATTAATTTCAGATGATTATGCATCGAGTGTTTATGTAACCAAAAAACAACAATTTGCCTCTCGTTGTGGTTTGTTATCATATCTTTATCATGGAACTGATGCACTCTTTGACGATGTTCTGCAAAAAATTAATGAA
>CAZIUS010000225.1:0-1330 GCA_964542385.1 uncultured Candidatus Peribacteria bacterium | reverse complement strand
CCAAAAAAGATGTTGATGGTTTGTGAGGAGTTATGTTTTGACAAAGTTTGACAGGTTTAGCCAATTTCTTACCTGCAACACCAAAAGCAACTTTTACGTTGTTGGATTTCTATGGTTTGGGTAATTTACAAGGAAAAATTGTGGTGATGATATGACAAAGTAATCTTATGTGAAAGCCATTTGTCCTAGAAGCGATGCGTCGCGGAGCAACGGTAATGAGTGCAAATAGTAGTACGTCAAAATCATTATTACAAGAAATGTGTTTGAACAGTGATTATATAGTTTCTGCTACGTGAGTTGTAGATTTACTTACCCCTACATTTTTTGATAATAAAGATCTAACTTGAAAAGTTATTGTAGATGTGTGATATGGTATAAAAGATGGAAAAGCCTGTGGAGATACGGATCGAGCGTGACTTGCAGCATTATGAGCAACTATTACACCTGTACCAGGTGGTGTGTGACCTATTACGGTTGCTTGTTTATTTCATAATATAATTGTATTAGGATCAATTGATCTTTAATTTTTTTATTATTTTTGATTTATGAGAAAAATTGTTTTTTTTATTGAAATGTTACTCTGGAAGATGAGATACCTCATGCTCATTCCAATATTTTTTGTTTTGGCGAGTCTTGTCTATATGATTATTTTGATGTGAGCAAGATTTTGGGATGCGATAGAACTCTTTCCTAGTATTAAATCAGCGCCATTTGAGGTGTTATCTCATCTTATTGATGTAATTGATTTTTCATTGCTTTGTGTGATTGCATTGATTATCGTGTGGTGATTGTATGAAATTTTCCTTAATAGAATTGAAATACAAGCAAGAGATCAGTTACAAGCAGATCAAGTATTGATTCATGATATTGATGAATTGAAGCAGAAATTAGGGAAAGTGATCGTGATTTCTCTTGTTGTTCACGTCTTCAAACATATGATTTTATTTGTCGTGACTGATAAATTCGATTTATTGGCTATGGGAGCCGTTGTTTTGATGCTTGCGTGAGCATTATATTTATTGGAAAAACTGCACACTAATACTACTCATTTGTCAAGTAAATAGTATGTTTTAAGGGGTTTTTTCCTTGTGTTTTATAGTGAGACTGATACATATTATGTATGTAGCTTTTTTGCGTGATGAAACAACGATTTTTGAAGAGGTATTGAAGAGTAAGTAAGACGATTTTTTTTTCGTTGTTTTTGTTTGTAGTGTTCTTTTTTTGAACACCGAGATCGTATGCTCAAGTTACTTGTAATTGAGTTGATTTTGCTGCTTTATTGGAAACTACGGCCTCACAAACATGGCATGCAAATGCAGAATGGGTAAAT
>CAZIUS010000224.1:0-1623 GCA_964542385.1 uncultured Candidatus Peribacteria bacterium | reverse complement strand
ATGTAGCGCCTATTGACATCAAAAATGCAATAGCTCATGCAGCTGTGGGAGAAGCCATAGATGTTCAGCTTTTATCACAATAACCTCATCAAATACACGTACTTCTTATAAATGATCAAGGAGCAGCCATATCTACAGCACTTCAAAAATTTGAGAAATCTGCTGACCTGACATTATTTATTGTAGTTGAAGCAACACATACAACAGGTCAATACTCACATGGAAATCTATTTACCTGATCTAGATTAGCTTTTTCATTTCACGCAGCAGCTACCACAACAATACCGGCAGAGATAGCTGCATTAACAGCATCTTTATGAGATGGCGGTAAGTCATTTAGTCCTGGGTAAAAATAAGACATATTCACAATGCCTACTCAGAGTTTTTTCGCCAATGTAACTGATTCAAACACGCCACATTCAGCACATGAATAAATTTTTACATTTGATTGATTTCCAGCAACTCACGCCACACCAATTCAATTGTTAGCTTGTGCAGCAATAATTCAAGCAACATGAGTTCCATGTCAATAGTCTTTTGGAGGACTATTATCAGCTTGGGCTTTCGCAAGTTTTGAATCTAAATCAGGATGATTTGGTACTCATGTATCGTCAATAACTGCATATATCGTTTTGGTAGAAACTGATTTTCAAGACTTCTGAAAAACATTTCGTGCCTCCAACGCATTGATTCATCAATCATTTTTATTCTTTCCCCATAAATGTCGTTGTTTGCTAAGATGTGTATCATTTATTGTAATATCTCAAATTCATTGAGAATAAACAAGTTTCGTTTTTCCTGATTCTACATACTCAACACTTCTATCTTGTGTAAGTTTTTCAACTATAGCATCAACTTTATCAGACGTTGTTTCAAGTTTATAAAGATTGGTTGCACGATCATATTCAGTGAATATAGACAATGGTCTACTCAAAGATATTATCTCATTTTCTTCAAATACTGATTGCAAAGTAGCCATAGCACGAACTTGTGCAAATTGACGATAGGTCGCAAGAGTCATTGCTTTACTACGAATTTCTTGAACGGTAGATAAATGTTCTTTTTGTAATGCAGCTTTATATGCTTCGGTCGATATTTTTGTAGAATCAAAGTCTGCAAAAAATACAGAATCATTATCTTTATATTTTATATAGACAATATTTTCATCAATTGTAACAACTGTTTCTGGCTCAGGTAAAATTTCTTCACTATCGTTTATTTGTGGACTCACTGGTAAATTTTCTAGTGATTTCTTACAATATTCAGTACTTTTACAGTCAGCATCAGTGTCACATCATCATGGTGTAGGCGTTGTTCATCAAGTTCAATTTCATCAAGTTCAATTTCCTCCACCTAATACCGTAATAGGCATAGAGCCACGAATCGAAGGATTGGTTGTATCCTCTACGACCAATGTATATGCTCATCGTTGCGAAACAGCAAATCATGGTTCATAAAATTTAACTCAATAATCTCCGAGTGTGAATGTTCCTGAAGCAGGAATTGCAACTGATCACGATATAACTCATTCCAGACGTACTTTATACTTATTCGTTGCCTGCATATTTACTTGATGTATTTTATTTAATGCTTTAATAACAACATTTCCATATAGAGAAGGAT
>CAZIUS010000223.1:0-1644 GCA_964542385.1 uncultured Candidatus Peribacteria bacterium | reverse complement strand
GTTTGGTGGCCGTGAGGCTGTAGGCGTACGCCTGGTACGGGTATATTTGGGCAAATTTATCGAGGGTTCGAATCCCTTCCTCACCGATTTTTTATTAATTTATTAAATAAAAGAGCAATGATTACCACCACAGCAATAATTAAACACAAATATGATAGTCCATCTGGGAATGTATCGTATGTTCTTTTTCAACCTGAACAAACATTTACGTTTCTAGAAGGACAATTTTGTATGATCGAAGCGGTAATTGATGGAGTAATAATCAAGAAGCCATATAGTATTGCTTCCACCAACAAACAACTCCAAGAAGAGAAATTAATTTGATTTGTGGTGAAAAAAGCAAGTGAAAACGGTATGTCTCACTACTTAACGCAAGCAATCAAGAACAACGATCACATTACTCTTAAATGACCCGTATGACACTATATTAATCCACAAAAGCATAAAAATTATCTTTTCGTTTCTGTGTGAAGCGGTTTGTCACCGAATTTCTGAGTTTTTCAGAATCTGATCAATGAACCTCATACATATGAACAAATCATTCATCTTTATGGAGAAAGAAACAGTAGCGAACTCGTTCCAATGATTGAAGAATATGCTCAGGGAGTTGAAAACGAAAACACCAAAACATTCTTTTGTCTTTCTCAAGAAACATCAACAAAAAGCAATTACCTGAATTGCCGTGTCCAAGAACAACTTCCTAATGCAATAGCAACGTTGTGAATGCAAACGACTTGTTTTATTTGTGGAAGTCCTGCAGCAGTGAATGATATCACTGAAAAGTTACTTGCATTATGAATCTCCAGAGAAGACATCATTAGTGAAAAATACTAATTACTAATCACTGATGACTAATGACTAACTCCTCAATAACTCCTGCACTTTCTTAATCGCTCTACTTGCTCTTTGTCTTACAGCATCGGGTTGCAATTTAACAATACGAGCAATAGATTCAAATGACAAATCTTCAACATATTTTAAAATAATAATTTCTCTAGAAAGATCATCCAACGTATCCAGAACCGTATAAATACGAGCCAATTGATGATTATTTTGTGCTTGGCGTGCAGGATCAGCTTCTTCATCATACAACATTTCATCGTAGACGTCCAAACGACGGTCTTGTTTTTTTGTTTTGAACCAATCTGCAACAAAATTTCTAAACATTGTCCAAATCCATGCTTCTACAGACTGATCTTCTTGAATACGATCAAGACGATCTCGTAGTTTAACAAAAAAATCACCGACAAGATCCAATATCTCACCACGATTCAAATGATAACGTCCTGCAAGATAACGATATAAACGATCTACCAAAAAAGTGTACAACTCACTAAACGCTTGTTGATCACGTTTTTTTAAACGACGTATATATGTGGGAGTAAATTCCATACTTTTATGGTAGCAAAGTTAGCGCGGAAAGCAACAAAATATCTTCGTTTCATTATCTACATCAAAGCAATCAACCTCTCGAGAAGCCTCTTCCAAAGCTTCGGTAATTTGATTCCATGGCCAGTGCCATGTTTTGATCTTAAATTGTTCAACTCAGGTATCATGAACATAAGGACGTCTTTCATGATGATGCACAAGCAACATTCTTCATCATGGTTTGATGCAACGACGTGCTTCAACAAATAAATCTTC
>CAZIUS010000222.1:554-1653 GCA_964542385.1 uncultured Candidatus Peribacteria bacterium | reverse complement strand
ATACTCTTTTGGTAATGTATTCTATTTCTATGTTGGATTTACCAAAGCAACGATACGCACAATTCTGTAAAGAACAGAATTTACCTCAATGAGATCATGATGATCTTTTTTTGACTGAAGTTTTAACGCATAGATCATATGCAGCAGATTTGCCGCAACAAAAAATTCCTTATAATGAAAGAGTAGAATTTTTGTGAGATGCGTTGCTTGGAGCAATGGTTGCACAACGTTTACGAAAAGACTATCCAGAACAATCTGAAGCAGAACTTACTTTAAAAAAAATATATCTAATCAAAGAGCCGACTCTCGCAATGGTAGCAAGAGCAATTTGATTGTGAAATCGAATTCGTCTCGGTAAAGGTGAAGAAAAATCATGATGACGTGATAAAGATGTTATTCTTGCTGATGCATGTGAGGCATGGATTGCATACTTATGGCATCAATTTGGTCGAGATGTGGCTGATAGGTTTATTGAAGTTTATTTGTATCCATTACATACTGACGTTGACGCATTCCGTGGCAAAAGTTATAAATCCCTTCTCCAAGAACGAGTGCAAAAATCATACCAACAACTTCCTGTCTATGTAGAGGAAGAATGAATCAAAGAAGCATCTTGAAACGTCCTTACGTACATATCACGTGTGACAGTAAATGACGTACTGCTCGCTGAAGCCACCGCTCAAAATAAAAGAAAAGCACAGGAAGAAGCGGCAAGATTGGCGTATGAAAAGGTTGTAAATGTTGTAAATGTTGTAAATGCAAAAACGTTGTAAATAAGAAAAAAGATGCAGGGACGCATTATATGCGTCGTACAATCCCTACAATTACGTCCGCAAATAATAGAAAATACATATTTATTTTGATCGGATGAAATGGTGTGAGAGAATCAAAAGAAAAAAGAGATGGGATTTTGGGAGGTAATGAAGAGATTTTTTGAGCCGATAGGAAAGATACAATGGGTATATATTTGAACAATTCTGACTATGGCAAACTGGTTTGTTATAGATTTTGTGATTGTCTTTTTGCTGATAAGATTGGGTGATTTGTGGAAATAAAGAATATTGAAGCGATAAGGCAATATATGATTTGGTTTGCAATT
>CAZIUS010000222.1:0-544 GCA_964542385.1 uncultured Candidatus Peribacteria bacterium | reverse complement strand
TTTTTGTGGTTTATACTGTAAAATATTTGACGAGAAAAAATGGTCCTGAAGCGTTAAAATATACCCTAGCTGGGAAATTATGGGCAGATTCATTTTGATCATTTTTCCGTATGGATATTTCTGAGACCGAAAAAATTGGTACAGGAAAAGCTATGAAAATTTTTTCTGATGGTATTGATAATACCGTAGAAGCACACTCTACTTTGGCATATCTTTTCACAAAACTTGCTTTTAAATTAATTATTATTGGCTATATTTTATTGAAGTTATGACGAACATATATTTTTGGATATATTGTGTTATTTACTATTATAGTACGAGTGACAAATCTGATTTTTACAAAAAAAGTGTCATATCGAAGGAGATTAAAAAGAGAAGTATGAATCAATAATAATAGACAGTTTGTACGCATGATTATGAGTAAGATTGAGATTTTACAAAATCAAAGAGTAAGAGATGAAATAAGTAAATATATCCATTGAGTAAAAGAGCAAAAACGTCTGATAATGATAAATATGAAATGGGTTTTTTTGATGTTTAATAT
>CAZIUS010000221.1:524-1656 GCA_964542385.1 uncultured Candidatus Peribacteria bacterium | reverse complement strand
TTCAAGAATGAGCAAAATGTTCATATGTCGATCCTCCATCAATACAATTATGAGAGATATTACCATATTGGCGAGATCTTGATGATAATGATATGTATTCTAATCGTTTGTGATCATGTAATGCAACTACTGAATGATCCGTTAAAACAGATGAAACGTTAAAATGTACTTTTCAAATAAATATTCCTGATGGAAATTCATCTTCTCGTCAGTTTACTATTCCATGTACCAGAAGTGACTTAAAAAATGTTAATTGGTATTCAGATATAAAAAATGATTTAAAAATAAATTTAGATTCTATAGCTGGACAAAGTTATCTTAAAACAGAATTATGGTCAAAAGTATATCGAGAGTACTCAATTAGTCTTGAAAGGATTGATTATAAAGTTTGTGTATGAGAAGGAGAAACCTACAATTGGAAAGAAGGTTTTTATGAATGACGTGTTTGTCAGTATAATTTTGCTGTAACCACACCGTATATGATGCAAAAATGAACCTCATTATCAAGTCTTGAAGATGATCAGAAAGTTTTGGAATCGTTTCGTTTGATTGGTTGAAGTTCAATCTTGCAGGCTAATGAATTACAAAAAATGAATTTTTTACAAACAACATCAAATAAAAACGATTTTAGCAAGTTACAAGAGACGGCTTATGCAGAAATAAATAAAATTATTAATGTGGTTCCATGATCTCATGTTTTATCATCATTGGGTAGTCAATCAAAACCAATAAAGAAAGCAGCAAATCAAGAATTGTACTTATTAGAGAGTGATAGTAAAATTAATACTATGTGATCATCGTTTAATACATGAAAGCCTACAACAATAATAGTGAAGTGAGCATACACCATGACTATTCAATGATCATTGCCAGCAAACTTATTGTTAATTATTCCAGAATGAACAGTAGAATTTGAAAATAGTAAATGTGATCAAAATGATATTGTTTCATGAATAATTATTGCAAAGAATTTGACATCTACAGCAAAAATATGAAATTATAATACAACAGCAGACAAACGGTGTATTGGATGACAATTAATTATAAAATGAGTATTGATAACGTCAGATGTAAATCAACTTGATGCGCTGAAAAATAACAGAAGATCAGCTTTATCCAATTGGTTTCAAAT
>CAZIUS010000221.1:0-493 GCA_964542385.1 uncultured Candidatus Peribacteria bacterium | reverse complement strand
ACTTCCTCCATTAGCAAAAATTACAAAATTGGTCTTTAAAGTGCAATCAAAAGAGAGTATGATAACAATGCCTATGATTCTTGATAGTGATTTCTTGCCATTGTATTTGAGAATAATGATTTCTGCAAAATTAATTAAAGAAGTAGAGTAGGATTTTCAAGACTCAAGACTTAAGACTCAAGATTCTAGATTCTAGACTCAAGATTCAAGATTCAAGACTCAAGAATCAAGACTCTAGATTCTGTTTTCTGTTTTCTGGAGTCTAGAATCTGGAATCTATTTTCTGGTTTCTGTTTTTTATTACGTCATTCTGACACTGAGGAACGTAGTGGAAGGATCCAGTAACCAGTAAACATTCAATATAAATTATATCTCTTATTATGGATGGTTTGCTGTCGCTCAACATAACGTGATATTTTCTAATGATCAATTATCAATCGTCAATTATCAATCGTCCATTGTCAATCGTCCATTGTCAATCGTCCATTGTCAA
>CAZIUS010000220.1:0-1658 GCA_964542385.1 uncultured Candidatus Peribacteria bacterium | reverse complement strand
ATCATTTGGAAAGATATACGTGAAAGTAGGGTTGTTTTGCGTTGGTCTTGACTGTTGTATAGTATGTTCTTTTGAAAGATTATATACTTCAAACTGCATGTTTGTAATACTCATTCACCCGTCATCCCAATTTCCTCTAAACGTGTATCATCATTGTGTATTTTTTTCCTGTGTTATTTTACATATTGGGATATCACTCTGCTGTACTCTTAGTGGAAAATAATAGTAGTAGAGCGGGACAACAGGATTGCCTGGTAGTCTATATTTAATGAAATATTGTTTTCATTCACTATAGTTTTGGCTAATGAATGCCTTGTTTTCATTGCTTGTATCTGGTTTGATGTCACCATTAAGATCCCAAATGATAAGATTTTCACGCAATCCAAAATCAGTAAATTACGCGTACAGGGCTATCTCAAGCCATAATTTCTGTCACTCACTCGTTTGTTCATAGTCTGGTCTTGTCAACACTAAGAATTATTTCTCCTGCAACATTAATCGATCCAACATCAAGAGTCTCTGTCTTGTTCTGCTTCGTGATTTCATCACGATATGTATATTCCAGTACGAGAGGATACACTCATTTTTTTACATAAAAACATGGCATATCAAAAAACTGATTCTTGGTATTAACATTTGTAGAAGACAGATAATTAGTTGCGGTTACGCTTTGTGTGTCGTCTTTTGATTTCCCATTCCCACAGAAAAGTTGCATAGAGACAATGTTGTTTGCTCCAATTTTCTGACTAACAACTGTTTTCATTTGTTCAGTCGGTTGCATCCATATTTGTACTGGTCCTATGATTGTTACTCATGGTGCTTCAACTTCAACAAGATTTGGACTGGCGGCGTTTGGCGAGCTAATTGTCCCGTTTTTATCTTCGGTTAGAATTTCAATATATCACACTACGAGATTTTTAGAAAACACCTCGTTCGTATCAATCTTTTGGATGCTCAAAATCGCCATAGCTCATACTGCACCACTTAGTACAAGGAATATAAATGATAGTACTATGCCAATAATAAATTTCCCCTTTGGTCATTTTTTTATTTTTGCAAGTCTATACCCATTGAGAGCAAGGAATGAAAAAGATATGATAAAAATAATACCAAAGAATCCTCATGAGACTATCATAAGGAGTGTTTTGGCTTGATCTGCAGTAATACCAAGTGTTCTCAATGCGTTAGGGTTTTTTAATCATGCCCATCATGCAGCAAAAATCATTCCAATCAAAAATACCACAAAAATAATACATCATATAGCAAATATTTTTGGAGATATTTTTCTTCCTCTTTTTTGCATTGTTGTTCTAATAATTGGCTTCTGAGAGGTTGTTCCTTGTTGTGGCTGCTTTTGTTGTTGTCCAGATTGTTGTGGATGTGTGTTTTCGATTTCATTCATAGCAGTATACGGAAATACTAAATACACAATAAGTATAGAGATAATGATTATTTAGGCAATTTTGGAGACTATCTGATGTGTTTTCTCGCACAATAATTATTGACAAATATGTTATAATTGTTGCGATCTGGATTGCGCGTGGTGTGGGCGCGAAAGAGACGTAATGATATATCGTATAAAAAATGCCTCTGAACGAGGCTATTTTGCCTGCTTGCAGAAGCAAACAAGAGCCGAAGTGAGGAGCATTGGTGGATTA
>CAZIUS010000219.1:599-1666 GCA_964542385.1 uncultured Candidatus Peribacteria bacterium | reverse complement strand
ATTATTACATCTATACCTTTGTTTACCTCTCATTTTTCAATCTTTTCTTAATGAAAGTAAGCCACATTTCTTGCACTTTTTATTTTTCATTATAATGTTTACGAATAAATACAGTACAATACTGTATTTATTACAATATTTATCCACACATTATCTTATATTAACTCGTGAATTTCAATAGAAAGTAGAAAATGTAGAAAAACAATCAATCTAAATTTACATATTAGTATAGTCCTTTTTCATAAAAGAATAATCCCATAAGGAATTTCTCCTGCGAGATTGAATTAAATAACTAATATTTATTAATTAGAAGTGTCAGTTTTTCAAGTTTCAATATTTTCACATCAAAGACATTGACCAATAACAGCACCGTTTCTTTGACGGAAGTTTTTGCATTCATATATCATACCATTTTTTGAGCTGATTACTCAAGTTGGTTTATCAGTATCTGGTTCGTATCAGCTACAGTTATCAGATATTGCTCTAATAAGCCTTCATCCTGAATCAATCATTATAAATTATATTTATATAATAAAACAATATTATAATTGCATAATAAATATTATTATTAGAAAGTCAATAGAAGTCTATATGAAATACAAAAAAAACACCCCTCGCGAGATGTTTCTGATTATATTTTATAGCATAATACTATAGAGGTGGGTCGATCGACGGGGATCGAACCCGCGACACTCGGAACCACAACCCGATGCTCTACCAACTGAGCTACGACCGACATAGCTTGATTTGTATTTTTTTGTCTTTTGAAAGCAAGTGATTTTTTTGTGTATTGATAGAGATATAGCTTAATAAGCGTGATATATGATTGATAAAAGAGTCTTGTTGACATTGTATTACAAATAGTTATTGTATCATCCCTTCAGGAGATAGACAGATACAATGAACTTATTTATTTCAAGTGAAATGGAAGTATATATTGTACTTTGTCAATATGTGATACTCTTGAATAGAGCTCATATTAACCTATAGTAGAGGCACATCAAAATGATGCAAATATCTTTTGCTTCGGCTTATATTTGCTTTTTTTATTCACTTATTTCTCTCAG
>CAZIUS010000219.1:0-567 GCA_964542385.1 uncultured Candidatus Peribacteria bacterium | reverse complement strand
TATTATGAAAAAAAAAGGTTACCGAAGGTATCAAACTTAGTGCGAGACTTTCTATTTTTTATGATCTGTATGTTCAACAAAAGAGGGCGATACGATTTCCGGAGGAGATCCAGGTAAGTCAGGATCTTACCGACTGGAATACGATGTGAAGCAAAGAAAAAACACTGTTTGAAAATCTTGTATGATACTTTGTGACCTCTGAGTTGTTGGTACAAAACGTGCTGTGAGAGAGTTTTTATCCGTATATCATCGATCCTAGGGTCAAACAAGCGATGACCGTTCAGATGTTTATGGAGGATATTCATAGTGATTTTTTTGAGATCATCCTCAATACCTTTCAGATGGATAGAGAGAGAATTTACAATATGACTACGACCGATCCTTTGTTGCACAAAAAACAGGAGCGAGTAGCACAAGCGGCAAACAAAATCAGCATCTCCGCTGGTTGATGAGTAGACCCAGATAGTATTCCTGGTAAAAAGGCAATCCTTCATGCTATCTTGTTGAGTTCAATTATTCAAGAGTGAATTTTCTTTTATAGTGCATTTGCCTTATTCTTGGCTTTTA
>CAZIUS010000218.1:0-1671 GCA_964542385.1 uncultured Candidatus Peribacteria bacterium | reverse complement strand
CATGGAAGTGAATTAAATATATGATTGGTGAATGCGATTACAATTTCAGTCATATATCCCTTTCACCAGTATGGCTTTCATATTCGATATCAAATATGATAGTTGTACTGGTGTCTTCCTGTTTCTTTATGTTCTCGTCAAATATTTCATGCATATATTCAATCAATATATATTCCGTATTGTCATACTTTATCACTTCAAATAATCTCATTACAATGATTAATTCGTCGTTCTGCATCTGCAAGAGTATATGGATAAGGCATGTTATCTCATACATTTTTTCACATCTCAACTTCGTTTGCTAGCAATTGTAAACGATCTTTATCACTTTCAGTAATTGGTTGTAACTGTATGTTTTTATTAACGTGAATTGTGTTCATTTGCTTGACTGTAATAAAAAGATTAGGAGTATAATTATAATTCACAGTTTCGTTCTTTAAAAAATTCTTGTAAATACTGTTCCATAAATGCATGTCTTTTTTCTGCTATTTTTTTTGCTTCTGGAGTGTGCATAAGATCTTTCAGGAGGAGAAGTTTTTCATAAAAATGGTTTATGGCTGTTCCACTTCATAATCTATAATTTTCTCTTGTTATTTCATCTCTTGATAGTTCATTTGGATCATAAATAGCTCTTCATTTTGTTGATCCGTACGCAAAACATCTTGCGATTGCAATTGCTCATACTGCTTCTAATCTATCGGCATCTTCAACAATTTTAAATTCTATAGGAAGCAATAATTCTGGATCTCTTGCTTTACTTTTTCAGTATCCTACATTCATTGCTATAAAAGAAATACTTTCTTTTTGCTGTGTAGAGAGGTTGAGAGTAGAGAGAAATTCTTCAAGTATGTTTTTTCTTCATGCAAGTTGATGTTCTTCAAAAAATTTATCATCAAAATATTCATGGAGTAATGCTCAGTATTGTACCACGATTATGTCTGCATCCTTATATGATTGAGTAATATGGGTAGCAATTGTACAAACTCTTTCTATATGATATCGGTCATGAGCTTGGCATACTCATTGCATGTCATTTTGAACAAATGATTGAACTGATTGTAAGTGGTCCATCGGAATCTAATAAAATAAATGAAAAATAAACAATGAAAAATTACTGATTTTGGAGCAAAATCATAGGAGAAAAGTATCTAAACATACTAATTATTCAAGAAAAATAATCAATTTTTACACTTCATATGAAGTAATATGAAGTGATGCATTATTATTTTGGCTCTGGTAAGTCTTCAAACAATCGATTAATATCTTCACTTGAGGGTCGCATTTCTCGTGAGTGATTTGGAAGATAATCGCATATATTATCAAGTAATACTATTTTTTCTTGATCAGATAAATGACCTACTTTTTCTAGATTGATATACAGTGTTTCTCATATGAGAAGTTTTGGTTCATTGATTCATGGTCACAATACTGAGTGTCTTTTCTTAAGTGATTGTAATAATCACCTAAAAAATTCTGTTTTGTTACATGTTGCTAATTCTCGATTCATTCTAGACTCAGAAGCTAACTGATACTTTTCATTGTCATTATCGTCTTTTTTCCATATTTCACTTTCTGGATTAAAGAGATATTGATCTCTTTTTGAATCCATCACGTGCTCGATTTGCTCAATAAAAAATTGTAATGTTGAAATTACGCTATTATTTTCAAGAT
>CAZIUS010000217.1:616-1679 GCA_964542385.1 uncultured Candidatus Peribacteria bacterium | reverse complement strand
TGAGTGCCTCGGCGGGTGTGCAAAAGCTGCGCCCGTTGTTGATGCTGATTTGTTTACCCATTTAAAAACCCTCCTCAAAATATTGCCTTGCGGCTGGTAGTGACCGTTACGCACGATCACCGGGAGCGGGTGCAGGTTACAACCTGCCATATTCGTCAATGTATTCGCGACGGCCATATCTGCGGAAATAAGGACGACCTGATACAGCCCAATATATCTTGTATTTGCGCGGCGTGTCTGATCTATCGCCGCATATGCCTCCTACCATTGCATAGTCGTCTATGCCGTATTCAATGCCGTAAAGAGCGATTGCCATATTATTGCTGATTCCCTTTACTGCTATGGGTTGATATTCCGCTTTTTTCATTTTAATACACTTGTCTTGAGGATGATGATCAAATGATACTTCTATTCTCTTTTTCCCAGTCATGTATTGAGCAGTAAGTGTATTTGATTTTGCAAATGCATCGATTGGGCCATTGAAAAGTAGCTTTCCACCGAAGTCACCTGACCCAGGACCAATCTCTACTACCCAATCTGATGCTTTAATGAATTCGTCATTGTGTTCCACAACTACGATAGTATTTCACATATCTTTGAGTGATTTAATAGCAGCGATTGTACGTTGTACTTCTTTGTCATCCAATCCAATTGTTGGTTCATCAAGCACATACATAATCCCCGTCAATTTATTCCCCAATTGTTTCGCTAATCTCAAACGTTGAATTTCTCATCCTGATAACGTATCAATTTGTCTATGCAGATTTAAATGTCACAATCACAAACTACCAATTGTTTGCAATCTATCCAACAACGGCGTCATAATTCTTTTGATGAGTTCAATCGGCTTATGTGTGTTTTTTTGAAATTGTGTAAGTGTATCTACAAGTTCATCAATACGCATTCTTTGCAGATCATAGATTGTGTACATCCCTTGTACATCATCACTGAAAATATTCAAAGGTTGTTTTTTTGGATCTCATGCATACAAAAATACATACATTGATTCTTTGCGTAGTTTTGCACCGTGACATTCTGGACACGGTTCCATTTGAAACATCGC
>CAZIUS010000217.1:0-577 GCA_964542385.1 uncultured Candidatus Peribacteria bacterium | reverse complement strand
TATTTATAATAAATCTGATGCAATTAATGACGACGAAATTATTCAAGAATTAATCATTTATTGTATTGGTTAGTAAGAACATCCTGAATCCCATTGTATGTAGTACTCGTCATCTTTCATCACATTCATAGACGCAACAATTCATTGTCCCCGTTTATAACAACTTCTTGAAATCGTTTTGGTAAATCTTTCCAAAGTTTATCTTCATCAATACTATATTTTTGGGCAAGTTTTTTCAAAATTGTTTGTCACAAAACACTATCACGCCAAGGTATAATAGATTTTTCAAATTTTGCAGTAGGGTCAATAATACGATCCATATCAACTTTTAACACCTCACCTAGTCCGTGACAATGCTGACATGCACCTTCCCCACGGTTTGGTGAAAAGTGTTGTGTTGTAAATTCTGGATACGAAATATCACAATCAGGACAATAGTTTTTGTCTGTAAACCACTGTATCGAGTTTGAAATATTAAACACTTCTTTGTCGGTTGCCTTTGCTAAATCTGTATCATTTTCTAGCTTTTCACCTAATACTTGATACACTCAAAATTTCTTTGTCATAGACAATATTT
>CAZIUS010000216.1:0-1708 GCA_964542385.1 uncultured Candidatus Peribacteria bacterium | reverse complement strand
GGTAACTTCCAAAAACCTCTGTTAGTAAATGTATCTAATTCTTCTTGACATTGGATTATAAAAATGTTGATTTTGCTCAAAATAATTTGTGATGAAAAAGACATTGTTTGCGGATCAATATCGACTTGAAGAACTGTCAAAGAAGGATCCTTTGATTCGTATTAAGGCGCTCACTGATTGGAAAATGTTTGAAGGTGAACTTGCAAAAATGTTTCCGGCAGTTGAATATCCTAAAGGTGGAAGACCACCGTTTAGCAAGCTTTTGCTTTTTAAGATTGTTCTTTTACAAGAGTATTATGGTTTGAGTGACCAGGGTGTAGAATATCAAATCAATGACCGTCTAAGTTTCATGCGATTTCTTGATCTTACTCTTGATGATAAAGTTCCGGATCAAAACACCATTTGGAATTTCAAGGAAGGCTTAAAAGAAAATAACAATGCTCAAAAATTATTCGACTTATTTCTCAAACATCTGCGCAAACATGATCTTATATTAAACAAAGGTTCAATCGTAGATGCCTCTATAGTCAAGGCTCCCGTTCAAAGGAATACCAAAGATGAAAACGATCAGATTAAGAACGGAGAAACACCAGATTGGAATGAAAAGAAGAGTCAACATAAAGATGTAGATGCCAGTTGGACAAGTAAAAACGGAAAGAATTATTACGGATATAAAAATCATATCAAAGTAGATCAAGCGAGTAAACTTATCACTGCGTGCTATGTAACGCCTGCGCACGTGCATGATTCTCAGACAATGTTTGAACTAATAGACAGGTACGATAAAGGCCATAGCTTATACGCAGATAGTGCATACAGTTCAGCGGATATTGCAGAGATGTTAACTTGCTTCGGTATTCAAGGAAGAATACATAAGAAAGGAGTTCGTAATAAACCACTGACCGAAAAGGAACAACTAAGAAATCATAAATTATCTAAGAAAAGATGCCGCGTAGAGCACGTATTTGGCTTCATGAAAAAGAAATTTAAAGAGGTCGGGGTTCGATGCGTTGGAGAGGTCAGGGCCAAGAGGGATATCATTCTGAAAAATTTAGTATACAACATACACCGTCATGCTTTTCTGATGGGATAGGTATGTCCGGTGATGAAAAATTCATCATCTGACATCAAAAAATGCAGTTAAATCGATCTGATAAATGAGATTCAGATCAAAAACAAAACTCAATACGGACTAAATAGCCAAGTTGAATGCCCAATTTTGGACAGATAAATTTTTAGATCGTGAAAGTTGGGTTAATAGAAGTTGCCTTAATTCTTTTGGCTTATCGTAAACATATTCCACTTTGGAAAGAAGAATTTCCACAGGAATCCCTTTCATATTGCGGAGTGTGTCTTTGACCTCACCATTATGATTGTAAATAATTTGATCTTCAATTTTTTCTTGATCAAATTTCGCCAAATCGTCAAACGAAAACACCATTTGATTTTTTACTTTTCCTATTACTTTGATTGTGTCTGTGGGAATAATTGGGCGTTGAGCAAACAACACCGAACACACTAATATTAGAATTGAAGAAGTGAAAACTTTGCTTAGCATTTAAATCAATATTTTTTGCAAAGTAATACCAATCTGTTAACCCACTCTAACTCGCGGATCTATCCATCCATAAATGATATCGACAAGAATATTAATCACAACAAAAGCTGTTGCTATCACTATCACGCCTCCCATCACCACCGGTAAATC
>CAZIUS010000215.1:994-1709 GCA_964542385.1 uncultured Candidatus Peribacteria bacterium | reverse complement strand
GAATAGTACGGCTTACTGGCAAGGATTTCTTAAGAGTTTTATGGATTTAACACACTCTGTACAGTATATTGTTACTGGAGATAGAGCGAATATTAAGATGTATGCTATCGTGCCTGCAGCAATCTCTGTCTATTTTGAGAACGTTTTCTATGCGAGTTTTGGGACATCTGAACTGATTAAAGATGACTCATTTACACCTCCAACAACCCAATACTGGATCTCGTACGGAGAGAAAGACATTCTCACAGTGGATAAGGATTTTATGAAAGAATGAGCATATCTAGACCCTCTCAAAGATGTTTTTGGTGCATATGAAACGATTGACCCATCAATGAAATTAACACTTTCATTTACATATACATTTAAAACAGAAAAAAGTAGCTGGGATATATTCTTGGATAATCTTGGTAGTATTTTACATAAAATTTTTACAAAAAAAGAAGAAAAGAAAGAAGAAGCAAAAGATGAAAAACCAGAAGATGCTGTGAAGTGTAAAGTGGCTATTGGTATAGCATATCAAACACATGATGCAGCCCAACAACAGGGGATGAAACTTACAATGAAATGAATTTTTTCTAAGTTTCTTCATAAATGATCAGTATCTATTACACCAGAGAAAAAGTCTACGACAATGACGCTTTCTCAAGTTGTAAATTTTTTTCATATTCCAACGAAAGAGTACTTTATCAATGCACTAGACTATTCGATCTATAGA
>CAZIUS010000215.1:0-984 GCA_964542385.1 uncultured Candidatus Peribacteria bacterium | reverse complement strand
GCCGTTCCCACCATCGCTTCCTCAACCAGAAAAAGTAGAAAAAAACACACTTACACTTCTTGGGAAAACTGATTATCGTGGGCAGGAAGTGCGTTTTGGTATTAAGGACGAAGACTCTTTTCGTCATCTGTATATCGTAGGAAAAACAGGGACAGGAAAATCGACATTCTTGTCAAACATCATTAAATCTCATATGTATACCAATAAATGATTATGTTTGATTGATCCTCATGGTGATCTTGTAGAAACAGTACTGGAACACGTCCCAAGTTGGCGTACCAATGATGTTATTTTATTTGATGTGTGAGATACAACAAATCCTATTTGATTCAATCTATTACAATATAGTTCGCCTGAAGAGAAAAATCTTATAGTTTCATGAGTTGTTGCAACGTTTAAGAAGATCTTTGGTCACAGTTGGGGACCGCGTTTGGAGTACGTGTTGCGTAATGTTATGCTATCTGTTGTAGAGTATCCAAATGCAACAATGATGCACATTATGCGTGTGTTGACCGATAAAAATTTCCGTGAAGAAGTGCTTGAAAATGTACAAGACCCAATTGTGCTTAAATTTTGGAGACATGAGTTTGATAAATGGTCCGACACACAGAGAAATGATGCTGTTGCGCCAATTACAAATAAAGTTGGACAATTCCTCTCATCAAACGTTTTTGGACAACCCAATTCGAAACTCAATATGCGTAAGATCATGGATGAAGGAAAAATTCTTCTTGTAAATCTATCAAAGGGGAAAATCGGAGAAGATAATACTGAAATGATTGGATCGTTCATAGTAACAAAACTACAAATTGATGCGATGTCGCGTACTGATATCCCTGAAAAAGATCGTCGTCCATTCTATCTTCATATTGATGAGTTCCAAAACTTTGCAACGGACTCGTTTGCTGTTATTCTTTCCGAAGCTCGTAAGTATCGTCTTGCACTGATTGTGGCGAATCAATATACGTCACAATTAACTGATGT
>CAZIUS010000214.1:0-1733 GCA_964542385.1 uncultured Candidatus Peribacteria bacterium | reverse complement strand
GGTTCACTTACAGCATTACCAATCATTGAAACACAAGCAGGTGATGTATCAGCATATATTCCTACAAACGTAATTTCTATTACTGATGGACAAATATTCCTCGAAACTGATTTGTTCAACTCTGGTGTTAGACCTGCGATCAATGTTTGACTTTCAGTATCTCGTGTATGATGATCTGCGCAAACAAGTATCATGAAGAAAGTATCAGGTAAATTAAAATTAATGCTTGCGAACTATAGAGAAATGGCAGCTTTTGCTCAGTTTGCTTCTGATCTTGATGAGTCTACACAAAAAGTACTTGAAAGAGGAAAGCGTATGGTAGAGTTGTTAAAACAATGAGTAAATTCACCAATTCCATTTGAAAAACAAGTTGTTTCAATTTATGCATGAATCAATTGATACCTTGATACTATTGATGTAGCAAAAATTAGAGTATTCGAAAATACCTTATATGATAAAATTGAAACGAGTTATGCATCACTTGCAAAAGATATTCGTGATCAAAAGAAACTTACCGATGAAATTGAAGAAAAAATAAAAGAACTTATTGATCATACCGTCCAAGAAGTAAGTGCATAAATATTGTCTATATCCTAAAAACTTCTCTTCGTGAGAAGTTTTTTTGCATTTTTAAAATATTCATTATAATAATTGATAAATTTTATACTTTCATTATCAGTATGAATACATATAATGATATTTATGAGCCATTTAATTGGACAAGATTTATATTACTCCTTGTCTTGTTGTGTGTTACTGTGTTTTATTATTCCACACAAGCATTTATAGTAGAAGCTTCCTTTGATAGTTCTGAAAAACATTGTGAAAAATATGATGTTTGTTAAGTATTAAAGATATTTATTTTTATGACACTATGAAAAAAGAAAATAATTGATTTGAATGTGAATGATGTGGTAAATTAATCCCACCAGCTGAAAAAACATCAAGAAATCATTGCTCAAACTGCTTCATGTCACTCCATGTTGATCTAGACGAACCAGGAGATAGACTCTGTACCTGTAAATGACGCATGATTCCTGAAACATATGAAATTGCAAATGGACAATGCAAAATACTTTTCCGTTGTATTGCTTGTGGTCACACGCATATCAATAAATGTGCAGAGGATGATGAAGTAGGTGATTTAGATATGCGAATTTGATTTCGAAAGCAAAAATATGCTCACCTAGTCGTTCGTTCCACCAAGACCCCAAAAAGAGGTTATCAACAAAGAAGAAGATAGGAGAGAGAATATGTTATATTAACTAAATAACATTAAGCAAATAACATTAAGCAAATAACATTAAGCAAATAACATTAAGTTACACTTTTTTTTGACGCTCATCATCGAACTCCGCGCGAAGCAAAGCAGGACAGATTAATCCTCACATTAAGAGTGGCTCCTTTGTCGCTGCTTCGCTTGTCGTTTCGATGATCTCGCGTTTCATTCAAAATATCTACTTTATTCAATATATCTACTGTAATGTGTTCAATCGTCACGAGCATTGTCTGAAACAGTAAACTGAAAATTTAAATCGAGCAATTCGTCACGCGACGACCGGGTCCCTCTGGGAGGGAGTCGCGTTCGTCGTCTCAACGTAAAAAATGAACTGAACGCAAGACTGCGAAGTGACTTGATTTTCTAGGCACCCGTATGGGTGTTTTGCCTACTTTTTTTCCTTTTCAAGGATAAATCATCAAGGAAAAAAAGTATGGAATAGATTTTATCCCTT
>CAZIUS010000213.1:1385-1735 GCA_964542385.1 uncultured Candidatus Peribacteria bacterium | reverse complement strand
AAGTAGTTATGGGACCAGAGAAAAAAATTAAATCATTAAAAGAATAAGAAATACGTATCGTGACCTTTCATGAACTTTGACATGCTGTAACCGCATTTTATCTTCCAGAAGCTGATCCGGTCGAAAAGATTTCGATAGTAAGTAGAGGAATGGCTCTTGGTGTGACGTGGATGATGCCAAGTGAAGATACGTATTTGTATTCCAAAGCAAAATTCCTCGATGAACTTGTTTCATTGTTGTGATGAAGAGCAGCAGAAGAAATCTTTTTTGGTAAAGAAAATATCACTACTGGAGCATCAAATGATTTTGAAAAAGTAACAAATATTGCCTACAATATGATGATGAGATAT
>CAZIUS010000213.1:0-1235 GCA_964542385.1 uncultured Candidatus Peribacteria bacterium | reverse complement strand
GCCATATAGTGAAAAAACTGCTGAACTCATTGATAGTAAAGTTAAAACTATTGTTTGAAATGCGTATGCACAATCATTGAAAATACTCAATGACAACAAACAACTCATAGAAAAAATTGCTGAACTCCTTTTTGACAAAGAATATCTTACTAGAGAAGAATTTCTAGAAATGATGTCACATCCTGAAAAAATTGATGAAACAATTATCAAATATAGAAAATCGCATGCAAAAAAAGTTGCAATACTAGAAAAAGCAAAATTAGATAACGAAGCAAAAAACATAAAGAAGTCAAAATGAAAGAAAAAATAATCCCTTTATTAAATTAGCCCATGTATATCTATTTTGATCTTGATTCTACATTATGTAATCTAGAATGATGCGATCGACTTGCTACAAAACAATGAGTCGGAAAACACGTTGCAGAACTTACCAAAGCTACCATGGATGGAACTCGTTCTTTTGACGAAGTTTTCATAACCAAAACGCAATTAGTAAATCCTTCTCGTGACGATCTCATCGCACTGTGACAAGAATATATTGCAACGCTTACTCCATGAATCTCAGAACTTATTAAAGAACTCCAAAAGGCAGATCATACGGTAGGTATTCTTAGTCAATGATATCGTGACTCTGCACTTCTTGTTTGAAGGTTTCTGAATATAAAAGACAACGACATACATGCACTCATTTTTGATCATAATGCAGATGGTAGTTATGCTTGATTTCCTGAACAAGCACTCAAATATGAAAATGGTAAAGCGGTAACCTTACGAGAAATCAAAAAACGTTTTCCTGATGAAAAAATAGTGTTTATCGGTGATAGTGTCGGTGATATGAATGCATGACAACAAGCAGATCAATTTATTGGTTGCGGTATACATATCATTCGTGAAAAAGTACAACAAGAATCAAAATTATTTGTTACAAATATTGATGAGTTACGTCATTTACTTGTGTAATTGTTGTTTATGAATCTCGTCATCAAAGATGCAGCACGACAAATATGAGGAAGAATCGCAAGCGCTGTTTGAGGTTTTTTGGTGATAAAAATGATTACGCCCTATCTGGGACCGCTGAGATTTGGTGACTACTCTACTATTTTGAAATATTTTGCGATCTGGTCTGCATTTGCAGATTTTGGTTTGTATGTAATCTGATTGAAGATGTTGGGGAAAGTAAAGGCGATGGATAATAGACAATTGATAATGGACGATAATAAATGAATTGTGGATCG
>CAZIUS010000212.1:0-1742 GCA_964542385.1 uncultured Candidatus Peribacteria bacterium | reverse complement strand
ACAAAGATTTGTCGCAGCAAATGAAGCTGAAAATTTCGCAAACTGTTCTCTCGTGAGATTAGCATACGGATTGAAAGCTTCTTGTGTGTTGTACTTGGTCAAACCATTGTCGTACATCCACGCTAAAGCAGCATCGAACTCAGAATCAGTAATTTGAGCATTAGCTGGTACAGAAGCCAAGCTTACTGCAGCAACTACTACCGCTACTGATCCGAGAAGAATCTTCTTAAGGTTCATAGAGTAATAAAAGAAGAATAAAAAAATTTGGAAAAGATCCATAGAACACCTATAAAGAATTGTCCGTACGTTGCAAGTACAAATACGTACACCGATAGACAAAGTCTATACATGTCTGGATCGCTGTCGAAAGTCGTATCATTACGCTTTCTGACATCACCGTATATACGAACTAGGTGACAGAAGTGTGACAACAATCATTTGCCATTTAGCAAAAAGATGATGTTTTATGCAAGAACGTTTGGACTTGAACCAAACCCTACAGCTTCGGAGGCTGTTGTGCTAACCACTAACACTACGTTCTTGAGTCTCCGTACAGTAATGAAGTAAAAACAAAAAGCAAACCGACAACACAACGTAAAGAAAAACAAACGGACGTGAATTAAAATAAAAAGTAAATCACGATTCTACTATGTAAGAAGCAACCGTAAACAATCGCGAAGAAAGTATAGTGATAATAGCTTCACATAATGGTCGTGATGAAACAAGAAAGAGTCACGATACGACTAAAAATACAGGAACAAGCGGGACGACCACAGAATTTATTAGTATTCATGTAATTGAAAAATACTGATTGAGGGGAATAAGAATAGCTTGTACGCCAATCGTTGCTCAAAAAAGTGGTATAAATAATCAACCAAGATGTTTGGAGAAAAAAGAGTGTTGCCAATGAGGAAAAAAGGTAGTAAATCGTCTTCAGATAAGGAGTATTCACACTACAGCAGAAAAACTCAAAATAAATCACAAATCGTACCATAACAACAATGGATTTCGTAACAACATAACTCCTGCGGTGATCTTTAAAATAGTCCAAATTGGTATGTTCCTTCCAGACAATGTCGCTAACAGTCAAATCAATCACATACTTATCGCTCTGATGACACTACTGTCTGCTCCACACAAGAGTCAATAAATGACAAGAGCTATTCATATAAGTATAGACCTACTATGAAATGGTAGTCGAAACAAGACAGCAGACAAAAATAAAGAGAGATAGACAACATTACTTCCACTCACTGCAAGTATATGGACAAGTCAGCTTTCGACAAATAATGTGTACTCTTCTTTGGTAAATCCAGATCTATCTCACACGGTCATTCATATAAGGAGTGCACGAGTATGATCATTTTGTATGGTTTTTTCTACATACTCCTTAAATAAATAATGAAAACGATCAAAAACAGAAAACCAAACCGGCGGTTTATCCAGAATGACGATTTGCTGTGGTTTTGATGTTCCTCGTGCGACATATTGTTTCATAAACAACCAATTATCAAACGCAAATCAAGAAGCAAAAAATCACGATGGTGTAATAGTCCACCAACTACTCTGTGGTAACGTAGCACGCGTAAATTGTGCTGAAAACAAAATAGACTGTCATGGCGTGAGTTGTTTTTTGGATTGGAGTAAAACTTGTTGTTCATCAGTTTGAATCACTCGCGTCGTAGACGATCTTTGGTTTATTACCACTCACTCCAGAATATCATCCAGTGAAACTTTTTGTA
>CAZIUS010000211.1:0-1745 GCA_964542385.1 uncultured Candidatus Peribacteria bacterium | reverse complement strand
ACCAATTTCTTGTATGAATACTAAGAGTTCTTCTTCACTTGGCGTATATCACATTTCTTGAACAAATTGCATGAAATGATCTCCTATTATTCATTTGTTTTTTCCTAAGGGACGTCTAACGACGTTTCATTGTTCACAAATTGCAACAATTATTGACTGTTTTACTCGTCGAACTGCATAGGAAATAAATTTAAATCATCTTGTTTCATCGAAACGTTTTGCTGCTTTCATAAGTCATACATTTCATTCATTAATAAGATCTCAAAGCGTTAATCATTGATTTTGATATTGTTTAGCTACAGAAACGACAAATCTTAAATTTGCTTTTGTTAGTTTTTCAAGTGCTTTTTCATCTCATAGTTTAATTTTTTGTGCTAATGCTACTTCTTCTTCAGGTGTTAGAAGATTAATTTTTCATATCTCTGCAAGATATTTATCGAGTATAGGATCTCTTTGTGTGACTGAGTGAGTAATTTTAAATTGTCTCATTTGATCCAAAATAGTAAAGACAATTCTTAGAATAGAGAAAAGTTTTAATAATGCAATATATTATTGTATTATTTGTTGTTTTAATATTGACTTACAATCTTTTATATTTATATAAAACTATTTAATTGTTTTATGTCGTTATGGAAACAACAGAAATTAAATCACGAGTTAAAAATACAGTAAAGGTAATGTGATTTGTTGCATTTCTTTGAGTTGTGTATTTAACTAGTAGAAAACTTTGAGAATATAGCAAATTTCTTTGAAATTTGCTACGTAGTAAATTGTAGAATCCAAATCATGTACTGTTGTTTCAAACGGTACAATCTTTAGTCTCTTAACTCAATTTACTATATCTATTTCCCACTACAGAACAACTAGCGAAAGAAATTATTCTTGCCTATAAGAAGACAATTCCTACTTGATCTGATTTTATGCTTAGATACGATGGAAATTTAACTCGTGATACTCTATTTATTGATGTGAGTGATCAGTCAGTAAGTATACAGTATAAAATGCTTTCGATGCTCTTATTAGATAACGGGAAAGTTGTTACGCATACACAACGTGTTATAGATGATATGATTAGTTTAAACTTATTTGAAGTAAGTTCTATACTCCAAAATGAAAACGATAAAGTTTTTTATGATATATTAGATGAATTTCAACAGAACAAAAAAATCCAAAATATGGATTATAAGACACTGCAACAAATGATAGAGAATGATGAAGTTGAGTCTTTATAAATGAAAATTACAGAATTATTTGTTGAATCTGAGTAATTTCTTGAATACCTATCGATTTGAATGAAGGATTTCCAGTGACCATTGCACTGACACGGTCTGTTAATAATTCTTGATAAAAACAAATAATCGGCTTCCCGATTTTTTCTGCGTATCAGAGTTCATACCCGACACCAAGTGACGGATTGGTTACGTTTGCAAGCACCATATCCGATTCACGAATCATTTTGGTGTCTCTTTCATAAATATCTTGCACACTGAGGTTTGGATTTTTATCTGTATAAAATTCCTCAGAACTGACCGTATGTCATCGTTCATGCAGTTGTGTAATTACTTCTTGTGGTGTTCGTTCTCATGGTGTATGAGCTCAGCGAATGCTATGGGCGTAGTAGATGTGCATGGGTGAAAAAAATGAGTAAAGTTATCACTAGGTAAGTAGATTTTCGTTACTATTATACAAATCATTAATATTTCACCAAGCTACCACTGGCCTAAAATTTAAACCATCATAAGCAT
>CAZIUS010000210.1:0-1770 GCA_964542385.1 uncultured Candidatus Peribacteria bacterium | reverse complement strand
ATCCTGAAAAACTCCTCACCGAATGACTGTCGGCGGGTATCAATCGAACAATTTTCATCCTGACTATTGTTATTTACTTGACGGTACACTTGATTAGTTGGTTGTTGTTAAGGAAAGTCACAAAAGAGACTAATGACTAATTACTCCCGCCTCACGTAAAGCTCTAATCATTCTTGTCATTCCTATGCCTCCTCACGATCTTGGAAAAAAATCATAACTCAAGAATTGTTCAAGCTCTGCTTCTACACGTTCCACACCAAATTGATCATACAGTGTCTGTGCATACATTCCATCACTAATTGTATGGAATTCATGTCTCATTTCTTCTGGAGAACAACTTCTTTCTGCCGAACCAATTGTTTCCATTCCTCGAAGTAACACATCGACTTTATTTGCAGTTTGTCCTTCTCTTTTCATGTTCCAAAACGGACTGGTATGATACGGGAAATGCGTCAGCAAACAAACCGGACTAAGATCTTGAGCGATTGCAGCTTCATGTTCATGCTCTAAGGTTTCAACTCAATATTTTGCACAACCATCATCATAACTAAGCGATGCAATCGCGTGATTTTTTGTCAATCAAAGGTAGAGTAACAACTCTTTTTCGAGTGCTATCAACGCTTCCAAACCGCCATGCAGTTCAAATTCAAACATTGGAAAAATGAGTTCATGTCTTCAAGGAACTGGATTTGGTTCTTGTCTATAACTTGTCGTCACACAAAACACACCTGGAAATGAAGGATTTTGTAAGAGTTCATGCTCCAGCCACATTTGTCCCGTTTGTGGAAGAGGTCGTTTTTGTCATTGATACTCAAATGTAGTGATCGTGGATGGATCTTCACATGCAGCCAAAATACTAAGCCTAGACTGTGGATGCACCTCAATAAAATTTTTAGCCAAAAAAAAACCTCTCAATAACGAGACGGCGGTGTGAAAATCTTTGGCATGCGCATGAGTGTTTTGTGGTTTCATAGATACCCGAAAATGATAAAAATTTCGGGGGATTGTTTTTAGAAACCTCCATCAGGATAGATATTTTAATCGCAGTTGCAATGTAAGATAAAAAAAATTACTTGATTTATTGTTCAATTTCCGCATAGTATGCGTAACAAAAAATAAATACAATGGTACAAAAAAACAAATCAATCGGTGCAACCATACAGGAATTGGTTGATCAAATCAAAGAGAGAGTTTACATTACTCCGCTTATAGCGGGACTAATATTTCTCTTTCTGTTCTGGCAAATCATTTCAGCAATAGGATTCTTTCTAATTGCATGGAGCAAAAATGAACCAAAAAACTTCAATACCACGCCAGAGAGCTTTAACACCCAAAGTGTAGTTCTGTTGGTAGTCGGAACTGCGTTAGTTATCTTGGGATTAGTCCTTTAATAACTACACAATACCATCACCTCTGAAAAGTGCTCACGGATCTCGTGAGCATTTTAATTTATTGAATTTATTTCGGACGCATACATCAATTTCTTTCGATTTCCTTCATTTCCTCTCTACGGACGCATACTATGCGTCCCTACCTCCCTCTTTCCTCATCGATCAAACAATTGTTTCCATTCTTTATTGGTTAATAATTGCTCACAATTGGCTGTACTATGTAGAGTAATTGGTAAAACAGCTCATGAATTTGTTCAAACACATAATTGTGCCAAAACTGTACGCAGTGATGCAGAGCCATGGAATTTCATACGCGCTCAGAGACGATGACGGATCATTTTTTCTCGATACACCAATCCCCAATCATACGGTACGAGTG
>CAZIUS010000209.1:0-1783 GCA_964542385.1 uncultured Candidatus Peribacteria bacterium | reverse complement strand
ATAGATCTAGTAACGGTTTCATCATGATGGATTTAGTACGCGATTCGATCATCACGTTTTCTAAAGTCTCAAAAAATGGGACAAACTGTTGATGAAACGAGCCGATATGTTCACTCCCGACCAGATCAGTTCGATTGCTCGGATAGATCCAGATCTGACCAGTATATCCTGTCTCGCGAACACGGTCTATTTCATGCGTTATCTGTTCTTTGATTTCGTCATAATTCACAAAGTATACCGGAAAATCGTTGCGAAAAGCACCCTTCAGGTAACAATATGCACAATCGAACACACAATTCAACTGCGTACGTAAAAAATAACTATGTGAACCATACCCGTACGTTTCAGGGACAGGCAATAACGCTTTCCCCGTCAGACGAGCTACGATCAGACAATCTTTGGTTTCGTATGATATATTTTTATCGAAGAGATTTTTATAGTGCTTGATCCACACAATTTCTGCACGAGGGAATTTGCTGATAATGAATTCAGTTTGGGGAAAATGTGCTGCTTGTGTTTCAATGTAGAGGATCATTGGAGGATATTATCAAAATATATAACATACTTTTTTCTTGTTTCATAGATGCACTATACCGTTACCAATGCAGAAATCAAAGAAAAAGTTATATAAAAAAACTATTGTAATAAATAAAGAATCTCATACAATTTGAGTATTAATTTCTTAGTTCTCTATATTTCACTTAATACTATTATAATTATTAGTTTATTTGTATATTTTTATTTTTTTCTCTTTCAATGAACATCTATACAAAATGCTTCATTTCTCTAGGTGTGCTCTGAATAAGTTTATGAGGTTGTTTTTGACTTTCAATGGATAATGAAAAACAACTACTTGATAAGGTTGATATATCAATCAATCGTATCTGTAAAACCTCAAAACATTCACTCATTAATCCAATGATTGATAAAATTGATTAAATTATCACCTCAAATAAATTTGAAAAATATACACCACTACTACAATCAATAAAAGCAACAATTGAAAAAATTGCTCCATGATGTTATGATCCACAATTTTCCTATCAAAAAATATCCACACTTACCATCATAACTACTCAGGCAATTGAATCATTATATGCAAATCTTTCTGAACGAAAATCGTACGAACAATGACTGTCATCAGTTAGTGAATTTCCAAGATTTTATCATGTTTATTATTCTTGGGCTACGACGACTCCAATCAATCCAGTGATCTTATTTCATATTCCCCCTCAAAGCTGATGTCTTAAACACGTTCGATGACTAAATGAATATGCTGATGTATACTACAGCATAAACAATTGAAACAGTTGGGAAAAATGGATAATCAATCAAAAATCATGTCCTCAAGCAACGCAAGTAAAAATCATACCAAGTAAGATAGTATGAAATATAACAGTTACAGCAAATGCTAATATGATTTCTCTTCATTTAGTATCACCACAACTAGTAAATAAAGACCTTTGTATTGATATAACTTATTCAGCTGACAATGCACAGTATATTGAGAATAAAATATGTGAAAAATCAGACTCTTCCATGACCTATACAGACACTTCATGAACAACACAATCCGTTTGAAGTGATATAGGTTCAAAAACTCATAAAGATTTCCGAGAAAAATATTATAATAAAAGCTAGGCGATTTCGTCCAATACTCTCCTCATCTGCTCAATCGCACCAACACGATCAAATGTAGTACAACTGACCGATCCTATTTCATCAATCGGGACTCTGAGAATGGTACATGGCTTACGGAATTGTTCTGCAACGAGTGCGACTC
>CAZIUS010000208.1:848-1807 GCA_964542385.1 uncultured Candidatus Peribacteria bacterium | reverse complement strand
ATTCGATGTAAATGAAAAATTGAGATTTAATGCCGGTGTTCGTGTTTCGCATTTTATACATGTAGGACCATTCGACAGATATATTCCCGCACAATCACAAGGTCTAACGGTCGCACCGGCTCCTCAAGTTATCAGTTATTCGAAAGGCGAAAAAGTAAAATCATATACCGGTTTTGAACCAAGGGTAAATTTCAGATATGCACTTAATAAAGTGTCGAGTATCAAAGGCGGATACATGAGAAATTTACAATACATACATCTCACAAGTCTCTCGCCTACTTCGCTTCCAACAGATGTTTGGCTGCCAAGCACAGATGTGATACAGCCACAAATTGGTGTACAATATAGTCTTGGTTATTTTAGAAATTTCAGCGATAACAAATGGGAAACTAGTGCTGAAGTCTATTATAAAACGATGGACAATCAAAGTGAATTTAGAGAAGGTGCACAACCAGAACAGACAGTTAATGACAACATAGATAATTTGCTCGTTTTTGGAAAAGGATATAGTTATGGACTTGAACTGTTTTTAAAACGTAGAGTTGGAAGATTAAATGGATGGGTTGGTTATACGCTGGCCAAAACATACCGAGTATTTGAAGCAATTGATAATGGTGATCCATTTCCAACCAGATGGGACAGAAGACATGATATCAGTTTTGTTGCCAATTATAAAATCAGTCCTCGAGTTGATTTGGGTTTTGTATTTGTCTATGGAACCGGAAATGCAATTACACTGCCGGTCGAGAGATATTTTTATGAAGGACGAGTAATTGATGTCTATGGTGAAAGAAATAGCTTTAGAATGGCACCATATCACAGAGCAGATGTGTCGGTGACTTTATATCAAAAGAAAAAATTCATCACCAACGACAAAGGTGAAAAAATTGAACAAGTAAGACGTTATAACAGCAATTGGAATTTCTCCGTTTATAATATGTACAATAGAAGAAATCCAT
>CAZIUS010000208.1:0-838 GCA_964542385.1 uncultured Candidatus Peribacteria bacterium | reverse complement strand
GCGGACAATTAGGAAATAATCTTCAGGTAAAAGCTTATCAAGTAAGTCTTTTCCCTGTGTTGCCAAGTGTTACTTGGAACTTCGAGTTTTAATTACTTCGCTGCTTAAAAACGAAAACATCTTCATTCGGACGTTTCATGTAATCCGTGTCGCGAGCAAATTTTTCTAGAGAATTTCTATTTGTAGTGAGATCATGCAATGCAATATCAGAAGAGGCATTTTTCTCCTTTAACAATTCTACTTCCTTTTTCAAAGCACTTACTTCTTGACGCGATTTGATGACATAAAACAGATCGATATCATTAAAAAAACAAACCCACAAAACAAATATTGTGGTTGCCAGGATGTATTTATTTCTGAGAAAACGAGGCAGTTTGATTTTCATGGTTACAAGGTGCAACGGAGAATTGGGTTGAAAAATTATTTTGGATAATTTTCTTAACAGGGTTTGGTGAAAGAAATGGATACCTGTCTATAAAATATGCGCCGATCCTACGGATCTCTATTCTCTCACACACACCAAGCAACGGGTTAAAACCCGTTGTTACAAAATGCATCGAGCCGATGGCTCTGATTTCTAATCTCGAAAAAAATCATAGATTAAAAATCTCGTAAAATCATAAGAATCTGCAGCTAATGATTAATCATAGAATGATAATCACAAGAGTCTACGAGTGGCAGAGGCACGGCACATTTTGTAAAGACGGACTTTAGTCCGTCAATCAATACGTCATAATGAAGAGAGTACCGTAGATACGGGACATTTTTAATTTATCAAATTACGAATCAAATCCCAATAATTATCGAGACACGAACCGTAATTCGTAATTCGTAATTT
>CAZIUS010000207.1:922-1820 GCA_964542385.1 uncultured Candidatus Peribacteria bacterium | reverse complement strand
CAAAGCCATCATTCGTGCTATATTGATCACAAATTGCTTCCAAAACAACACAATTGGAACCAGTACAAGAATTTACTAAATTATATTGATCATTATATCCATTAAACACTTTAAGATTGCATTGATCCTGAACTTTTTGCTCTCAGATTACTGCTTCACCATATTTGAAAATATTTTCTCCTCCATCACTATCATTACATCCATTTACCACTTCACTTTTACAGAGGCTATCACACCCATCACCATTAGCCGTATTCCCATCATCACACTGTTCAGCTCATTCTTTTATTCCATTGCCACAGCCAGATGGAGCATCATCACACTGTTCTGAGTTAGAGTAGTTATTTACACCACATTTTCCTGTTTCAGGAGAACACTTATTTTGGCAAAATGTTTCTGCATATTGTTTCCAGAGAGTTTGAGACTTACATGAACTCGTACCTCCCTCGTTTTGTTTTTCACAATTATAACATGTCCAAGAAGCATATCGGAAAGATGCATCAGTGGCTTTTATGGTTGTGATATAGTTTGATTCTTGAGTGCTGAATGAACCAGAATTTGCAAGGATGCTTGGAATAACAGAAAAACTACATTGAGCGCCAACACCACCTGATTGCATGTTTGCTTTTATAGTAAACTTTTTTTCAGTATTTGGTTTGATAAGGATAGGGTTTTTGATATTAAATTTTGTATACGTTTGACTATAGTCCTCACTTGTTGCTATAAGCTTTGTTCCATCATAGAGCTCCAGCATACCGTCAAATAATTGGTTTCTTAATTTTGGATCAGCACAGCTAATAAACTGTTCTGGTAGCTGCCCACTACCCTCCAAAAACTCGCTACTCAAAACAACATCAGTCATAGCTACTTCACCAATTTCAGCTTTTACCTGAAATTC
>CAZIUS010000207.1:0-912 GCA_964542385.1 uncultured Candidatus Peribacteria bacterium | reverse complement strand
GATTGGTGATTTTGCGTATGCAATGAAGGCAAATTTTGTGTTTTGGTTCTTGTTTTTGGTATCATATTGTCCTCCTACATTGATCCCTCCTGCATCGAGAGTAAAACTATGATCTTCTGCTATATCAATATTGGCATTTAAGTACCAATAAACAATATCCTGTTTTTTGAGAGTAATTGGAGAACTCAGAGGACAATGAATACTATCTCCCGCTTTCTCACATTGTGCTATGACATCATTTGTCTCAATGCCTGTTGAGAGGCGTATATTGATAAATTTTGTTTTTTGATCATCTGTACCCCCTAGAAAGAATGTAAGAGACTGAATTGATACATCCTTTACTTCAGAACCCTTGAGTATAAATCTATACTCCACTCATGCTTGACCAAAGGGATATCCTTGAAATATTTTTCATGATTCATTTTCACATGGTGTATTGAGATCCATGCCAAGTGTGTGAAATATAAATGAACAAGCAGGATAGAATTTGACACCCAGTTCGGCTTCACACGATTCGTAATTTGTAATGAGGAGATTATATCAGTCAATCTTACGCTGCCAGGTTGCGATATTATTTTGTTTTAATTGTATTTTTCATCTGAGAGTATTACTTTGAACACTCGTTCCAATTTCATTTTGGAGTTTCGTGATATCAGTTTCGAGATTATTGAGTTTTACAATTTCATTTTCGAGTTTTAATTTTTGTTTTATTTTGTTCTTACAGATACTCGTATTTTTATTCTGGCAATTTGTTTCGATATAGGTTCTGAGAGGTTCGATGAGACCATTAATACGAACTATTTCTGCTGGTCTCGTAGCTATCTGAGCTTGTTTTTCACCTATCGTAACTTCTTTGGCAGAAATTTTACCATTGAGCACGACTATTTCATTATTAATGATCCCTATATTATT
>CAZIUS010000206.1:0-1824 GCA_964542385.1 uncultured Candidatus Peribacteria bacterium | reverse complement strand
AATAACAGTATCAGCAAATACTCATTTATCTAATCATGCTGTTTCAAGACAATCGGTTCATTCGTTTCAAAAAACGTTTCCAAACGAAAAAGAAAAAATGATCAACAGCACAAATGTTGTTTTGAAATGAAATAATCAAGAGACAATTAAGGATTTTTTATTCATCTTATAACGGCTCTATAATAAAATTAACACGTACAACTGGGTTTCACAATGCATCATTAAACGTATAGATTATCGTTCACGAATCATATGAAACTGATCATTTGTATAATGCATTTCGTGGAGCTGGTATCAAAACATCTCACTTTCTACTGACAAAGATATGACACTCACCTCATTTTGGAGAGATACAATATCATTCACGATAGTCACCAAGATATCCTCATCACAAATCACGCAATTGATATTTCGCAGCATCCAACAATTCAACTCATTTATCAGCCAATGCTTTTGGCGTATACGTCACAGTCATAATTTTCTTTTCTTGATTATTCGTTCATTGTTTTTGAAAAATTTCTACTTGTGGTTTTCCATTTGGACAATTTACTTGAGAAGAACAAGATCCTCATCATCACGCACTATTTCATCATCACGCGGTATTTCAATTATTTGCTCATCAATTTCAGTCAGCGTTTGCTCAATTATTAAGCGTGATCTCACCCGTCTTCGTGTCAATCATACCAATTACTTTTCATTGGTCGTCTTTCAAGACGATACGATCATCAAACGGATAGAGTCATCAAACAACAATCGGATCGGTAGGTTTGACCGCAAATTCTGCTGGTTGTAATGATTTCCAAATACCAAATCTATTTTTTTCAAATCTAATTTTTCATCTATCAATCGTTGATGATAATTCAGTTTCAATCTCACCTCATACTCCAAGATAACGTAATCTTAAGTTCTGGCACAGCTATTTGTAATCTTACTTCTTGTTGTCACATATTACCCGCTTGATCAATTCAGACAAAAAGCAGTTGTTGTTCGGTAGGTTTGTCATAATCAATTCATGGAATTGTAATCTCATCTCCATCTTCCAATTTAACTACTTGTCCACTCCAAACGACTCGATTTTTTATCACTTTACCATTGTCAGTCCATTTTGCTTTTAAGGTATAGGTTGTATTGATATATCATTGCATCAATGGTCATCTCGCGATTATTTCAGAAGTGAGATCTCTTTTTAGTTCTAGATCAACACGTGGAATTTGATCATCACCTCGCGCTTGTGCACCAGCAACTTGTTGTGTAGACCAAGGTCAGACCTTCTTCAACACCCATTCTGTTCATCAGAACAATCACCCTATTCATCAAGCTTTTTGTTTTTCCAAACGCAAAGGAGCGTGTTTGGTATAATACCACTTTCTTTCCAAGCGTTGCAAGAGCACATCCATCTGCTTTGATTGTCAATCGTACAAGATAATGTCAGTAACCTTTCACGATTTTTTTAATGATTGCAATGAAGTTGCAGGTAACAAATCTTCAATTTCCAAATCAACTCATGTTCACGAAATTGGTTCAGGTAATAAGACCACATAACGCGTTCTTGCTGAATCTCATTGATCATGTGATTTCCGTTGTTTATCTTCACTCGTTTGTTGCTCATCAGTAATCATCAGTACGTATCAATCCATACGCGGATCGTTTTCCCAGGTAAATGACATTGACGTATAGGTATGTCACTCTCTACTATACTCATCATAAACACCTTCATCACTCCATAATTTAAATTGATCACCACCTGCACTATACCATCAGAAAGTATTTTTTACGCGTTGTTCAAGATCTTGTGCTGAACTGAATGGTCATACTAATACAGCA
>CAZIUS010000205.1:0-1825 GCA_964542385.1 uncultured Candidatus Peribacteria bacterium | reverse complement strand
ATCCTGCATTAGTATGTGGTGACGATGAGAATACATGATGAGATATTTGAGAAAATTGTCTTTGAGATACTGAATGTCAATCATGAGTATGTGAAGAAATCATAGAAGGCAAATGTATTTCTGGGCAATATGGAGAAAAACCCGAATGTAAATGATTTACGACTAAAGAACAATGTCTTAGTTTCAAACAAGATGTATGAACATGAGCATGATGAAATTCTTGATGATGAACAAATGCTGGAGATGACCCAAATTCTTGAACAACAGTTTGAGGATCATCAGCATGATGAACTAGTGCATGAAATGGATGATGAAATTTAGTTTCTGTTTGTGAATGGGAAGAAACTGTCGTTTGAGGCACTTGTGTATGAAACTGTGGAAATGGTGTTTTGGAATGAATCAATTGAAATAATGAGCAATGTGACGATGGCAACAATATCAATGGCGACGGATGCGATAGTATGTGTAAAAAAGAAGGATGTACTTCAGACAGTGAATGTAGTGAATGATATTGTAATTGATACTTATCAAGCTGATGTTATCCTACAGGGAAGTGATGATCTGATTCTAATCCAGTATGATCTAATACTGGATGATGATCAAGTGAATGATGAGACTCAGACGCAGACTGAGATGAAAATTGAACAGATTGTCAAAGTCTTGAAAAAGATATTTGTAGAACAACAAATAATTGTCTTTGGTTTGATGAGCGAAAATGAACATGTAAAGTTCCTATGTGTTGAGACAGTATTATTGATCCAGGTGAAGAATGTGAATTACAAAAAAGTAATCCTGGTTGATGAGAAATTCCTCCTAATTGAGATATAGAAGGTAATGGTGGTGTTGTATGATCAACATGGGAATGTATAGAATGTAAAAAAGTATACCAAGATACACTCTGTGAACAAATGAAAAATAACAAAGCCGCATTTGATTATAATAATGATGGATTGTTAAATCAAAGTGATGTAAAAATATTACAAGATGTAATTTTGTGAATATTACCATTATCACCTACTCTTGATTGAAAAACAGGTGATTTAAATAAAGACAATAAACTTACTGCTGCTGATATAATGTTATATAATAGACAATTACAAGATTGTTTAAAATCAATTTGTTGAAACTGAACAAAAGAATGAACTGAACAATGCGATGATTGAAATCAAAACAACTGAGACTGATGCAACAATATTTGTGAAATTGAGAAAAAAACATTACCAACCTGTGGTAACAACATCATCGAAGCACCAGAACAATGTGATGGAAGTGACTGTGCGAAATGACAAACATGTACACCAGCTTGAAGCAAGAACGCTTGTACTTGTCAAACAGAAATTATCAAAGAACCTATTCCTACTACTCCTCCTACAAGAGATGGTTGAAAAATGGATAGATAAATTTGTAAATCTATAACAAAATAAAATTCTTTATTTTTCTTTGCCCTATGAAAAAATCTACTCTTGCACTACTCGGTATCTGAGCGGTGTGTGTCGTTGCCGGTGGTTGGTATGCTGTGGAATTACAATCTACAGAATCAATCATTGAACAATCGTTTAGTACACAGTCAGTAAAGAAAAGTTATTATATACTTTTCCAAAATCAAAATGAATTACGTGCTTTCGAAGGCAGAATCGCAACCACGGTGAGTAGATGAATCAGTGCACTCACTTTAGCAGATGAAGAAAATAATTTATTCAAAAAACACAATTTACCAATCGTTAAAGTAAACGAAACAAGTCGTGATGTTGCCCAATATCTTGCTGGTAAATCAGCTCTTGTAGAAGAAGAGCTTCCTGTGGAATTATTTCAAACACAATGAACT
>CAZIUS010000204.1:0-1828 GCA_964542385.1 uncultured Candidatus Peribacteria bacterium | reverse complement strand
ACTTGCTTGATAGGCGAGATTGATTATATAATCTGCAACAAGCATATCGTCAGCATGATTAATATCGGTGAGTGCATAGGTCGTTTTTGGTTGGTAGGTAGGATCATTTACTAACTCATATGCCATCAATATTGTATCGAGTGGTTCTTCACCTACAGCGCTTTCTTTGGTAAGCATGACAGCGTCGACACCAATTCCTATTTCTTCGATCAGTGTTTCAATTGTTTTTTCATTATTTTTTCCTGTGACTGAAAGTCAAGCGCTCATGATAATCGGTTTTCAATGAATGTTTGCAAGACGAATAAGATCGTTTTTGTGTGGTTTGTTTACACTAAATGGAGAAAGAATGGCAATTTTTTCTCTACTAATCATGACACCATCAGAGACATCAAGGATAGAAACATAATTATCTAATGCTTCGGCTGTTTCTATTTTTGCAATTACTTTTACTCTACTTCATCCATTACTTTCCAGAAATGATTTGATGTGAAGTATATTTTCAGCATCTCTAAGATATCCCACCGAAATCATATTTATTTTATTTTCTACTCACCAAATAATTTGTTCTTTATCTTTTTCAGTAAGAAAGGGGAGTTTTGGAATATAATTTTCAAAATCTACAATATTTTGAATACCCAAAGTACCACCATGAACAATTTTACCGGTCAGTGTGAATTCTTGTTGTTCAATAATTTCTATTTTTACTGTATCGTTGTCTATACTCATTACAGTTCCTACAGGTATACGTTGAAGGTTTGGATAATCAATAAGGAGTTGATCTGGGTTGTTTTGAAAAAACTCGCTATAGGCAACAGTAATTTTTTGTCATGTCTTAAAAACAAGATCTTCTTTGTTTTTAGTTCTAATTTCTGGACCTCTTAGATCGAGCATCACTGTTTTTGAACTATCGAGTTTTAAAATGATATCAATGTATTTTCTTTTGGTTTCTTCATCGCCGTGAGAAAGATTGATTCTGAAAACATCGATATTGTTTACTACTTTCGAGAGGACCGTTTCTTTATCAATTGCAGGTCACATTGTAGCGATTATTTTGGTGGTATGGAAGTGGCTCATAGGATAATGAAAAATGAAAAATGAAAAATGAAAAATTAAGAATTAAGAATTAAGAATTATGATTTTGCTGTTTTTATGCTTTTTACAAGTAATTTTATTAATTCTTCACAAGATTGTTTTATTTCATCGTATGTATGAATACTTATTGATGTGTCATGAAGTAATTCTAATCGATATATTGTTTCATTTGCTTCTTTGAGAGATATACTTAGTTTGTGAATAAAATCTGATTTAGATTGTGCAAACTCTGCTTCACGGATACATGCTCATATTGCGGTTCATGATCTTAATAATTGTTTTGAGAGAATATATTCTTTTTGCTGGTCAGTAAGGTTTTTATAACATCAAATAATATCTTTTGCAAATGCATAACTTTTTTCTTTTAAAATATTTTCTTTCATTAATGAATTTGAATGTAAAAACTGTTTTTCATTCTTCATTCTTCACTATCTTCTCTTCCTTCATTTTTCCCTCTGTTAGAAATTCGTTTCACTCGCATTCTTCATTCTTCATTTTTCATTATCATCTGTCGTAATAGTGATTGAACAACCAAGTTTTTTTTCTCGTTGTTTGATGTTGTCGCCATTTCTTCAGATTATTTCTCATTTATTGTGTTTTGGTATCGTGACGGTAATGGCGGTAGGGGAGTCAACACTGACCTGGACAGGACATCTTCGCGCACGTTCTAGCTGTTCTGTGAGTCATGCAGCAGCATGTTTTAAAAGAGCTGATTCGGTCGTTTTGGTAGCAAGTT
>CAZIUS010000203.1:0-1839 GCA_964542385.1 uncultured Candidatus Peribacteria bacterium | reverse complement strand
ATGAGGAGCTCGCAATGTAAATTGCGGGCTTTTTTTAATGTCGCAAGTAAGATAAATCCTCGTTGAGAATTGAATCATTTTTAGAATTGTCATGCTAATTTTATTAAATCAAATATAATCAGGAAGTCATTAAAATAGGAGTCAACATTTCTCAATCCAAAACCTCATATATTACCATTGTTACAGATTTATTTTTCAAATTAACTTCACCGAAATGTTTGCAATGAAAAGATTCTTTGACTTTTTGATATGAAGTTTCGTTTATGATAATCTGATTGGGTTGAGCAGCAGACTGCAGTCTTTGAGCAGTATTTACGGTGTCACCTATGACAGTATAATCCAATCTTCTCAGACTACTTGAACCTATATTCCCACTGATCATTTCACCGCTATTGATACCTATAGCAACTTTGGGTTTGAATGTTACATGTTCTGAAACTTCTGGCAAGGAGTTAATTTTATTTTTTAATGCAAGACAAGAATCGATGGCGCGATCTAGGTGAAACTCTCCTTTGAATACAGCCATCACTGCATCTCCAATGAACTTATCTATATATCCACCTTGAGATATGATCTCATTTACCATCACATCAAAGTAATTATTCAATAATTGAACTACCGTATTGGGGTCTTCATTCTCACTGATTGTAGTGAAACTGCATATATCAATAAATGCAACTGTAGCCTCTATCGTTTCATTAACCAAAAGAGATGATTCGAACTCTCTACTGTTCATAAAATTCAAAACCGTATCATCTACATACATTCGAAGGATATTATTTTCCTTTACAGCTTGAAGTGTTTGTTTGATAAGTTCCACTTGCTTTAGCGTTCTTTCTATTGTCAAATGTAGATCATCAAAATTGACAGGCTTAGTCACAAAGTCAAATGCTCCTCGATTCATTGCAGCCCTAATATTCTCCATGTCACCATAGGCAGAAATAATTACTGATTTCAAAAAACTATTTCTTTCAGTAATCTTACTGAGCAAAGTGAGTCCATCCATGATGGGCATATTAATATCTGTGAGCACTAAATCAACATCATTGTGTGCGTCCAATTGTTCTAGTGCGTGAACTCCATTGGAAGCAAACAAAAACTCATATTTATTCTCTCTGATCTGTTGTCTAAATTTTTGTTTGATGAGTATTTCTAAATCAGCCTCATCATCGACGACCATAATTTTTGTCATAATTCGATGGATTTTAGTTTTTCTTTTAAGATGTTAAATTCAATTGGTTTGGTGAGAAAATCATCTGCACCCAACTGCATGGCAAGATCATAATTGGCAGCATCACTATATGCTGTGATCATATACACTAATGGACTAGGTTGAATAAATTCTGACTTAATTTTTTCTAATAATTGCAATCCACTCATGCCTGGCATATTAATATCTGATAAAATTAGTATTGCATTTTGACCTTGTACTCTCAAAAAATCCAATGCCTCTTCTCCAGAAAATGCAAATGAAAAATCAAATTCACCAGATTTTATTTCTTTTCTAAATCGCTGTTCAAAGAGAATTTTAACATCGATTTCATCATCAACTACTAGGACTTTCATGTTTGTTTTTTTGGGTTTATTATGTAAAGTTTTCTATTATTCATCCATCAATATATTCTATGTTGCAGTGAAAAATGGCGCAAATATTTTTTCAAAAAAATAGCATTTGATATTTTAATTAATGAATATCTGTCATATTTTAAATTTATATATTTTTCCATTTTGATTAATCTAGTTTTTCTGTATTTTGTTGTTGTTCTAATAATGTTTTTGTTTCTTGGTAGCCTTTATCAATCAACTCTCTCCATTTTGACCAATCTAGAAATCCGAAAT
>CAZIUS010000202.1:0-1863 GCA_964542385.1 uncultured Candidatus Peribacteria bacterium | reverse complement strand
TTAGGTTTATGGAATTCTGAACAAGAAGAAGCATGAGTACTGATTATCACAGACTGGTGTTCGATATTCTTAGTGATAGTTTACCACAACAACTGAGCTGAACCAGTAACGTCTTGCTTAGTAAAGAAAGAGGAAGCGCAAATCCAAAAGGCACCAATGCACACGAACTTCGTATGATTCCAACTGCATTGGTAGACGATCCACAAGAAATCATCGATACGATGTATGACATCGATAGACAATGGAATAAGCACTATTCTAAACTTAGTATACTTCTACCAGATACGTTTGGAAGTACTTTCTATTTCAACAACTGTCCTACCGATATTGCACTCAATCATGATGGCAATAGAATCGATTCCAAAGATCCATTAATTGCTATTCCAGAATATCTCGAATTTCTCAACCGTTTTAATCTTGATCCAAAAACCAAAAAAGCACTACCAAGTGATGGACTTACTGCAAGAAGCAGTATTGATATTTTTAATGCATTCCGTGATCAGATTCCAGTGAGCACAGGGAATGGCACACACCTGAGTAACAATACCGTCGGCACCCGACCTCGTGCTGAAGAGCCATTTGGTCATTTCGGAGCGTTTAGTGTGGTAATCAAACCTGCAGCAGTACAAAGAGCTGATGGTTCACGAGTCCCTTGTGTAAAACTCTCTGACAACTTCGAAAAAGCAACAGAATGAAAAGTAGCTGGATACCAAACTGTCACTGGTCAATCAAGAGTCGCATTCTTCAAAGATATATTCTGAAATGTATGAGTTGGTTCTCAAGCAGTGTTGGTGTAAAAGGTTTTTCAGGTATCCATGCGTATCGCTTCACAGGGTTCACAATCGCATTCCAAAAAAAATAAAGTCTTCCGTATGAGTCCTTATGTTCAGTTTTGCTCCCCTGTCGCTTATTTTTTTCTCATCGCGATTGCTCACCCTTTGCTCCGCGTGCAATAGTTTCCCTATTTCCTCTCTATTTCCTTCTATTTCTTTCGATTTCCTCTCCATTCCTTCTCCCTTTATCCCTCCCTTTCACTATGAACACTCCTCGTCCATTACTCCTTGTTAGTACTGAAGATAGAAAAGAACTTGTAGAAAACATTCAAAAACAATTACAAATACTACTCAACGATCAAAAAATCGAAACTGAATTTGTTCCCTATACCTTTTTCAAGGATTGATCTCCTGATACACAATTAAAAACTTCTGTACGTTGAAAACATGTCTATATCATGAGTGATATCTATAGCAATGCTAAAATTTCAGAATCATTTTGTCCTTCAGTGAATGATAGATATTTTTATTCAAGGTGTTTGCAAAGAGTTGCTCAAGTATTTGGCGCAAAGACTGCTAATGTTCTTTTCCCTGCGTTTCCGTATGCAAGAGATGACAAATTGGACAATATGGGAACCAAAGAACACATGAAAAGAAAACCCAATGCTGCAAGTATGATCGTCCAAGATTGTGTGACTCAAAATATTAATCACGTTATTACCCATGATATTCATAATCTTGCTACAATTAGTGTTCCTCATATGATTGGGTGAAAAACAAAATTCATCAGTACCGCATATTGACGGATGATTGAAGAAGTAATCAAAAAAGCGTGAATTATACAAGAAAATACTGTTCTTTCTGGGACAGATGAATGAGCACTCAGAAAAATTGTTGCGGTTTGTAAAGATCTTAAACTCAATAATCTCACAACACTCAAAGCAAAAGATTATTCTCAGGCACAATCAGTTGAAGATATTCAAGTCTACGGTGAGTGTACTGACAAAGACGTCATCTTGTACGATGATATTTTGGATACCTGAGGAACGATGCTGACCTGTCTGAGAAAAATACATGAAAAAAAACCTCG
>CAZIUS010000201.1:631-1878 GCA_964542385.1 uncultured Candidatus Peribacteria bacterium | reverse complement strand
TCTAGGAAGAGAGCAACTGTATCATTTTCTTTTATGAATTTTTCTAAATTCTTTTCTAATGAATTTGGAATTTCAAATTGATCTCTTGAATTTAATTTTTCAAGTCATTGTATTGCTCGAACAAATATGTCATTTTTTTCTTCCAAGAGTTCTCTTATTAAATTTGGATTTTCTTTTCATATAAATGATTGTTTTAAATGTAGGAAAGTGAATCTTCTCATAGACTTATCATTTGATTTTGTGTGTGGAAGTTCGTTTGTAGCAACAAGTAGTCTAGCAAATGGCTTAAATTCAATTGGTTGTTTGTATAATGCTTTTGCAGAAAGACTTTCTCAACTTACAAGTTTCTTAATTATTCAAGAATCGATTTGTGTATTTTGTTGCATATCACTATCGATATTGCATAGCTTACCAATAAGATTGTATAAGTATTGATCTTTGTTTATCTCGTGAAGTCAGACACTAGAACTATTTTGATGTCATATAATCTCTTTAATAACTGAAAGCATTACTCATTTACCATTTGCTCAGCTTCAATATACTAATAATCATTTTTCATATTTTGTGCTTGCAATAAAAAGCCATCATATAAATTCTTGTAAGAATGCTATTACCTTTTCTTGTTCATCTAATCATTCGGTTACTTGATTTAAAAAGTTTAATCGTTTCTGTGGTGGTGTATAAGTATTGAAAATATCTGAAGAGTAGGGGAGTTTTTGAAACTTATAGTCTTTTTTTCTGTATTGTTTTATTGATTTAGTTGATACAACATAAATACAATCATCCAAACATATTTCATCATTACTATGATGCATGAGGGTTTCTTGTATATGCTCATCGTATGAATTTATACACAGTAAAGTAAATATTTGATTATGATCTCTCGTTAGTACGGTTTTTTGTGATCAGAAAAACTTCTCCATTTCTTTGAGAACAATATACATGGCTTTATCTTTCTGTAGTATTTGCCATATTCAATTTTTGTACATGAAAAGATTTTCATTTGCACTTGCTAAATGTAAGTTTTGTATAAGATATGAAGCAAACCTATGATGGTCTATCCTGTTTCTTTCTTGATCTATATAGAATGATTGAATGAGTATTTTGAAATCAAGCAATGTCTTTCCATATAGATAAATCTTTTCTTCATCTATGCTTCATCATATGTATGCATAGTCGTTGCAATCTTTTTTTTCTCCTAGCAGTGTTCTGCTATCGTAAATAATGTCTAATGTTTCGTTTGATAA
>CAZIUS010000201.1:0-620 GCA_964542385.1 uncultured Candidatus Peribacteria bacterium | reverse complement strand
CAGTTTTCAAATAGATTGATTGGCTGGATTGTCATTGTCAATCATAAGATAGATTCAAGGAACTCATTTTTCCACAAGTCATATAATGAGTTTTTTGAGATTATGAACTCACTGTATACCTATCGTATTTGATATATGTGCAAGAGTGAGTCGGTCAATCTCTCATTCAGTGATGATGATCGGTTTGTGATAATCAAGCGTTTCATAAAAGTATCATACCTTGCTTCAGGCTTGTGTTTTAGATTTTATTTCTCTATCTCCAACAATCTTGGGGACGATATACCTTTCTTGAATCCCTATATGATTTCATTCAAGGTCTTTCATGACGAACTGCATACAATCATTGTTGTATGTCAGCATTCATGCTTGCTCGATTTTTGCAATTATGTCTGCGTCTATATGTCTTTCTTTCGTTAGATATGTTTTGCAGGCATCAAGAAAATTATTACTATGGGTCATAGTGTCGGGTAGTTAAGTAAAAACTGTTACCAGTTATTGAAATAGGTTGTCTTTTGCGTACGATTCTTTGTGTATTTTTGTGCCTTGTGTGCTTGATTTGGTGTATAAGTTATACATAGACCGAATGTCTTATTGAACCAATCAAATGTTTCTTTGTTGTT
>CAZIUS010000200.1:1303-1893 GCA_964542385.1 uncultured Candidatus Peribacteria bacterium | reverse complement strand
ACGACAAGTATCATATTTTGATGGCACGTAATTACGAAGGACTGGGCAACTATCAGAAAGCATTCCATTGCATGCAGGAAGCATGTATTTATAAAGATTCCATTTTCGATGGGAAAATCAAAAATGAGCTGTCAGAGTTGAATGAAAAATGTCACGCATTGAATCACAAGAATTTTGCTTCATTTACACCAGCAAATATTTTACGAATATTATCAAATACGCCAATAAATGTCGCTGGACAACTACGAGGCGTTTTCCCAATACTTGATTGATCTACATACACGACGTTATCTACATTATCATGTCCTGTAATCGTTTCTACACCAATTGTCTTATAAAATTCTTGCAGAGCAATATTTTGCAGGGTTTCATATTCATCTCTTTTCATCACAGGTGATGCAATAATTTCGTTCCATGAGAGTCATTTTTTTAACAACTGTAATCTAATATATCATTGTACGAATTTTTCTTTTTCTTCAAAAAATGAGTACAGTGTTGAGTACATCAATGTCGTCTTTCCTGCTCCAGAAGGTCCAGTAATAATCGTAAATCATCCTAAGCGTACATTTACATCAATATCGTGTAAGTTG
>CAZIUS010000200.1:0-1270 GCA_964542385.1 uncultured Candidatus Peribacteria bacterium | reverse complement strand
AATTCGTTTATCAGCAGGCGTATGTTCAAATGCTACATCTATTTTTTTCTCACCAGTAATATACTGTGCTGTATGTGTTCTTGCTTTGATGAATTCTGCATATGGACCATTAAAAATAAGCTTTCCACCAAAATCACCAGATCATGGACCAATCTCTACTACCCAATCAGATGCTTTAATAAACTCTTCATTATGTTCTACAACAACTATCGTATTTCCCATATCTTTGAGAGACTTAATTGCTGTAATTGTACGTTGAATTTCTTTGTCGTCCAATCAAATTGTTGGTTCATCAAGGACATACATAATTCCTGTTAGCTTATTTCCCAGTTGTTTCGCCAATCTCAAACGCTGAATTTCTCCCCCTGAAAGCGTGTCAATTTGTCTATGCAAATTAAGATGTCACAATCATAGATTTGCAATTGTTTCCAATCTATCAATCAATGGTCACATAATTCTATCGATCAACTCTATCGGTTTCACTGTGTTTTTTTGATATGCAGTCAACGTATCGATAAGTCATTCAATACGCATTTTTTGCAGATCAAAAATTGTATACATATCATCCATAGCACCAGCAAAAATATTGCTTGGTTGATGTTTTGCACTTCCTGTATACAAAAAAACATACATAGATTCTTTACGAAGCTTCGCACCATGACATTCTGGACATGATTGCATATGAAACATGGCTTGAAAGTCTACTCCCAACAATCATTTATTGTGTTGTGTCGTTAACACATCTTGAATACCGTTATAGTTGATACTCATATATTTTCCTCACATTCCTAGACGCAACAATTCTCCATCCCCTTTCACAACAACCTCTTGAAACCACTTTGGTAGTTCATTCCACGTTCTGTCCTCGTCAATACTATATTTTTGTGCAAGTTTTTTCAAAATTGTTTGTCCTAAAACACTATCACGCCGAGGGATAATAGATTTTTCATACTTTGCTGTCGTATCAACAATACGATCCATATCCACCTGCAATACCTCTCCTAACCCATCACAGTGTCTACATGCACCCTCTCCACGATTTCGTGAAAAATGTTGTGTTGTGAAATCTGGATACGATATATCAAAATCTGGATCATAGTTTTTATTGGTAAACCATTGTACAGACTGTGCCATATTGAATACATCTTTATCTGTTGCTTTTGACAAAGGTGAATCACTTTCTTGCTTATCAGTCAGCACTTGATACACGCCAAATTTTTTTGTCAATGACAAAATCTTAATAATATCTTCCCTAATTCTTCCCAATTTC
>CAZIUS010000199.1:451-1902 GCA_964542385.1 uncultured Candidatus Peribacteria bacterium | reverse complement strand
AGCAATAGCATGATAGACATTAGTTGTTCCATGTCCTTCTTTGCGCCAGTCGCGAAAGATTTGAGGTTTTGTTGGATCGTAACGATTAGGAATTTCCACCTGTCCAACACTTTGAATGGTGGTTTGAGGTGTAATGACACCTTCTTGAAGTGCCCCAAGAGCGATATAGGGTTTTACAATAGATCCAGGAGTATAGCGTCCAGAAACAGCTCGATGCAAATAAACACGGCGCTCATCAGTCGCATAGCTTGCAATGGTTGCACGATCTTCTCCGTGAGAAAGGATATTGAGGTCGTATTCAGGATAACTGGTAAGTGCTAAAATTTCCCCATTGTGAATATTCATCATAACTCCGGCACCTCCTTCAAAGCCACGCGTCTCTGCCAATTCTTTGATACCTGCATACATTGATTTTTGAATGAGTGCATCAATAGTCAACGTGATATTTTTTCCAGGAACAGGATCCGTGAGTAGGTTTTCACTTATAATTTCTTGATACGCGTTTACCTCAACAATTTGCTGACCGTTTGTTCCGGCGAGCAAGGTGTTCATTTTCTTTTCTACTCCTGATTTTCCAATAATTTCATCTTGCCAAAAGAAACCAGCTTTGTCTTTTGTGGGGTATCCTACATAACCAATAAGGTGCGCAAATCCTCCTGCTGGGATATATTCACGCACAGAAAAAGGTTTCCCATCATCACTAATAACATTCCAAGCAAGCTCTTGATTATTTCTATCAAAAATAACTCCTCGATCAGCAAACAGAGGTGTGTGTTGGAGGCGATTGTTTTCACTTTTAGTAAAATAACTTTCACCAGAAACAATCTGTAGTCGTATCAGTTGGAGTATAAAAACAATTCCGATCATACTAAAGAGAGTCATCATGACGGTGATTGTTTTTTTAGAAATGGATCGCTCGATGAATCCTTCGAATTGCTGAGTATTAAACCCAGAGACATTGAGACTGTCCATAAACACCTCATCGGGATCGATGGTGTAGGTGGTTATTTTTTTGTTTTTTTTAAAAAAAGAAAACATGAACGATTAAGAGATAATATTATTTTTTATAAATTCTGCAATAAAAAGAACACTTGAAAAAATAAGGGTGTGTATTCCAAGCAAACCTAAAGTTACACCTATTCGGCCAATCATATTATTTCATCTCGTTCCCCTGGCTTGCATTTTCAAGGACACTTATACCCGCAACGGTTGCAAGACTATCAATATCAAGAGGTATTTGCATTTTGCACTCGTTATTTTGACACTTCATAAAACCCCCATCTTGGAGTACTTCGGTACCACAAATTCCACAGACAATATTAGGTCGTTCTTTTGCATATCTCATACATTATTACTATACCAAAAATCGCCCTCAAAGTCATCTGGGGGCGATTTTGTGGAATTATTTCTTTTTTGAAACGGTTTTTTTCTTGGCTACGGCTTTCTTGACT
>CAZIUS010000199.1:0-299 GCA_964542385.1 uncultured Candidatus Peribacteria bacterium | reverse complement strand
GACTGTTTTTTTAGCTGCAGAAGCAGGTACCTTTTTTGAATCAGCTGGTAATTTTGAAACTTGAGTCTGAGTTCCAATGATTGCCAATACTTCTTTCATTTGAGCACTGAGGCCTGCTACTTGTGCCTTAAGTTCGTCAATACGACGATTGTTTCGTTCATCTAGCACAGGAGCCGCCGGTCGTGCTGATGGTCCAAAATCTCGAGCAGGACGATCATTACGATCGAATCGTGGCTTATCAAACCCTCGTTCGAACTTGTTTTCAAATCGAGGTTTTGGTGCAAAGTTTCCTGACATGG
>CAZIUS010000198.1:1521-1904 GCA_964542385.1 uncultured Candidatus Peribacteria bacterium | reverse complement strand
ATGATGTGCTTCAAAATACATTTATCAAGGTTTATAAAAGTATAGACCTTTTTGAAGGGAAAAGTAGCCTCTACACTTGGTTATATAAAATAGCGACCAATGAAACGCTCACTTATCTCGACAAAAATAAAAAATACAGTTACGATACCATGGAAGATTCAGAAGATCATCCTGCTATAAAAAATCTGAAGACAGATCCATTGTATGATGGTGACGAAATCCAATTTCATCTCGAAAGAGCCATCGGCACTCTTCCTGATAAACAAAAAGTGGTATTTAAAATGCGGTATTACGAAGAAACGCCTTATAGAGAAATTGCCCAAATACTGGATACTTCCGAAGGCGCTCTGAAAGCATCTTATCATCATGCAGCACAAAAAATT
>CAZIUS010000198.1:0-1511 GCA_964542385.1 uncultured Candidatus Peribacteria bacterium | reverse complement strand
TCAATCATCCAAAACCACTCTTATATGAACTACCAACAATACAAACAAAACAACTATTAAAAATCATGCAACAAAATACAACTAACGAAGACGACTTCTTACCACAAATACTCCAAAAGTATAAAGGCAAGAATCCTTTTTTGGTTCCTGAAGATTACTTTCAACATTTGTCTGATCAATTAATTGCTGAAGCTAATGTTGCTGCATTAGTGCAAAATTCCACTGAACAATCTGTTCCGCAAAATTACTTTGAATCATTCTATGACAATCTAAATACAACTATTCTCATCGATGATATCAAGTCAAGCGCAAAAGAAGAAGACTTCAAAGTTCCAGAAAATTACTTTGATTCACTAACAGATCGCATATTGAATCAAGTAAAACCAGAGGAGATAAAAGTACAAAAAGAAGTTATCGTTCGCAAGTTCAATTTCAAAGCTTGGGCCTATGCAGCAGCAGCTTGCACAATACTTGCAGTATCCGTTGTTGTATTCCAAAATTCGAAAAAAGAAAAAGTGGAAACGACATTTGCTCTAGACTCATTGAGTGATGAAGAATTGGAAACTTATGTTTATGAAAACATCCAGTCATTTGATGATGAGACAATAGAAATACTTTCCTCTGAAGCTGGATTCTTTGATCATATATCTGAATTTGAATTTATGAGCGAAGATGAAGCTGATGAACTGATAAAACTATATCAATAGCTAACAATTAAATCACAATAAAATAAATCACAACCATGTCTATCAAACAATTTATTTATTCAATTATAATACTCGCCTTTCCAATGTTTTCATTGGCACAAGATAATTCTGGTCCTGGTGGAAGAGAAAAAATGATGGAGAAAGTAGAAGCGCAACGAGTCGCATATATCACTACTAAATTGGATTTGAACACAGAAGAGTCAACCAAGTTTTGGCCAGTGTATAATGAATTTTCTAAGAAGAGATTCGAACTTCGCAAAAACACAAAACTTGACAGAAGACAACAAGAGTCAATGAACGAATCAGATTCAAAAAAAGTATTGGATCAACAAATGGAAAACCAAGAGAAAGAGATCGCTTTGAAAAAGAATTACTACGAAAAATTCAAAGCCATTCTCCCCGCTCAAAAACTTGTCAAACTCGAAGAAGCTGAAATGGAATTCAACAAAGAAGTCCTGAAAAAATTCAAAGAGCGCCGCGCAGAAATGGGCAAAGGACAAAGACATTAGAATATAGAAATTAGACTATAATAAAAAGCCATACATTCTGGGATGAATGTATGGCTTTTTTAATTGCTTTGAAAGTTCAAACAAATTGTTTACTACAAAACTAAAATGTGATATTTATTGATTGAAAATTCACTTTACACATAAAACAGATAAATATCATCACAAAGCGCAATTATAATCGTTATTACTAAATAAATCATATTTTTCAAATATGCGATTCAATTTTATAACACACACCGCATTTACTTTTATCATTCTCAACGCTATTATATTCCTTTACTCAATAGAAGAAAAG
>CAZIUS010000197.1:1481-1922 GCA_964542385.1 uncultured Candidatus Peribacteria bacterium | reverse complement strand
AATAAGTTCTGGATTTGATTTTGATATAGATATTAATAGCTCTTGTGCTTGTAGTATTTGTAACTCAAATTTATCTTGTTTTTCTACTCGCTTAGTATGATTTTGTAGTTTTGCTTGATCTGGAGATGAGTATTTTTTATAGTTATTATGCGATTGTTCAATTCTTTTTTTCGTTCACTCATACTGCTTCATTTTTGCCTCTACAGCCTTCTTTATATTAGGATCTTTTATGAGTCCCTCTAATTTAGCTTTTGCTTCTGTGGTTGTAAGTATATTCCCATCAACATTAATTTTATCACCGATGATAACTTTTTTCACTCATGGAACTGCCTCAAAAGCGATACCCAAGAGAAGATTATCGGTAAGTTGCTTCAAGGTAAATGGTTCATCAGATAGGGTAAGTGATGCCGCAAAATCTGTCCCTGCCATTCATTGTTCTTC
>CAZIUS010000197.1:0-1411 GCA_964542385.1 uncultured Candidatus Peribacteria bacterium | reverse complement strand
ATGACACTATTTTTCACTAAAGATTTTACAAATGAAAGTATTTTAGGTCATCGTTTACCTAATCTAGTTGCAAGTACTGTAATTCATCCTGCTAAAGAGGTTCATCATGTAAATGGAGAAGCTCCTATTAATGCAGCTGCAATAACCAGAGAGCCTATTTCTTCTACTGCTGCTACAACCATTCATTGTGCCGATACCGCATTTGCATCACTAAAATCAAATATTCCTCATGCGCCTATGATGTCATTATAGGTATAAGCATTTGGTCACGTTGCTCATCATCATTCTTTTACAAGCCAAGGAGTTAATTGTCATCTTACGAGATCTGCTACTCACTGATATCTCATTGCATTAAGAATTTCTTGAATAGCTTTTTCTCCTTTTGCGGGATTATTTTCTAATACATGTAAGAGTTGTAGCTGTTGCATTTCATTACTCGTAAGTGTTCATTTTGCTTCAAGTTGTATTTTTTGTTCTGCTCGCCCCTTACGTGCGTTTGCAGTAATAGCATCAAGATTACTTTTATCTGTTTGTTCTCTAGTTATTTTAAGTTGATTAAAAATTGTTTCTGTACGTGATTTTGGTCATCCGTCACGCATCAATGGGTTTTCGAATTTTGTATTTTTTGGCAATAATCAATTATCTACAAACCAATTAAAAAGTTCTTTTGCTGATCAGAGCTCATACATTTTATCTATTTTTTCAATACTTCATAAGTTATTAGTTCACAATAATGTTTCGATACGTTTAAAACATTCATCATAGATAGTTTTTTCAATTTTCATCGTTGATTTTGTTTCTTTTTCATCATTTGTAATGATCCCATCATTATTTTTATCAGTTCATCCAAAATACTCTACATTATTTGCGATATCATCAGCCACAAATGAAGTGTTTGTGTTTGATCATAATGTTGCACGTTCTCATAATAGTCTGACTACATCTGCTACTTGCTCAGGTGTTCATAGAAAAACAGTATTTATATCTTTTTTGGTGTTATATTTTTGTATTTCTATTCAATCTTTTGATGTTTGTACGTCTGAAAGATTAAAGGCTTTTTTGTACAATCTGGCGATACTATGTTCTTGTTTTCATACAGCGATTTCATTCGCCTTATCCAAATGTCCATACTCATTCCACTTTTGTTTGATTCTTGCAGTTATATATGACACAAGATCTCACTTATTGCTATTAAGAGTACCATAGATTGTAGAATCAAAATCATTTTCTTGAAATAAATCGATGTCATTTTCTCATATTTCATTGATCAAATGAACCTCAATCAGTGCCTCATTCCAAGGAGTATGTATTTTTGTAATTGGTTCACTATGTAGCTCTCGACCATGCTCTTTTGCATCTACAATAATATTATGTAGTTTTTCCTCTGCAATCTTTACAAATGTTTCTTTTT
>CAZIUS010000196.1:0-1930 GCA_964542385.1 uncultured Candidatus Peribacteria bacterium | reverse complement strand
TTATGACGCAAAATCTTGCAGTACCAAAAGTACTCAGACCCTGACAAGCTGTTGTGCTTTAGATGCAAAGAATAGAAGGAAATAGAAGGAAATGGAGGTGAAATAGAAGGAAATGATGAAAAAATGTTACTATTTCTCTCACTTCCTTCGACTTCTTTCATTTCTTTCGACTTCTATCCCTTCCTTTTTCTTCTCCTCTTTATTCCTTTCCCCTCACTTATGAAACGATGATGATATGACGATAATTTTGATACGTCGACTGCACAAAAAATTGATCCTGAAGAAATCGAATTACGTGATTTAGCTGAAGATTTGGCACAGAAAAAAACACTTGCAGTCACCAATCTCATTGAATTTGTAGTTTGAATAATTTTACTGGCATTTTGTTGGTTTTATTTACAAACGCATCCTGCTGAAAAAGTTTCTTTGTTTTCATGAGTAGAAATGATGTGGGATAAGGTACAAATGTGGTTTAGTTCTGTTCCAGAAGAAGATAAAACAATTTTACGTCAAAAAGAATCACTTGAAAAAACAATGCAAGAAATAGTTTTGTTGAGTAAAGAAAGTACTTGTTTGGATGAAGCAACGAGATCAAATATTGACGCCAGTTTTTCAAGACTCCAAAAAATGGATCTTGAAACTTATAAAAAGCAAAGCAAAGCGTACAATACGATTGTGTGATTATATTATAATAAAGTGAAGGAAGGGTGTGCGGAGTAGTTGAGTAGAATAGATTTCAAGTGAATATAACAATGCTTACTAAAGAAACTATCACTTTGTAGTGAGAGTAGTTTTTTCTGAAAGCAATGGTTGATTAATACAATGGTATTATGCGGTAAAATAACAATTGGAATACAATAAGGATAATTATTTATAGTAACGATAAGGAGATATTGATGAGCATAATGTGATTGATAATGAAATATTCTGATCATGCAAGTAAATATGATTGAATGAGTTCAAATTGAATCTTTCTGTCTTTAAATAACTTCTGATTTTTCTCATCAGACCAAAGAAATGTTTGCTCAGACCGATTCAGTACCATATTTTCACAAAAAATAAATTTAAGTGCAGGGTACTCTTTTTGAATGTAGAAATTAAAGAATTTCGTATGAAAAAATTAATAAAAAAATACCCTCACAAGGAGGGTGTTAATGTGTTGAAAATCATTGTTAATTACATACCTCCATTATCTGTAGGAAATTGTGGAGCTTGTTCTGCTCACTTAGGACAACATTCTAATCATATGCGATTTCATTCGTTGATTGCTTTACAGTTTGAATTACTTCAAAGAGATTCATTTGGAGAAATTGAATAAGCGTCAGAACAAGTTGCAGTTTGTACATGGTATACACATGAGAATTTATCTCCTTCAAGTTTTGCAATAATATATTCAATATTATGCATTATTCATCAATCAGATTTTCGATTTTCTAATCAATTTTGATCTCCATTAGAAGAAAAAAAATTGTAGGTTTTTGGTGAAATAAATAAATTTCAATTTGTAAAATCTTTTTCACTACTTGGACACGCTATAAATTCACACTGACTTTTTGGTAAAGCATTACCATCTCATCATGTAGGGACACTTGGAACTGTTTTTTCTGTTACAGTAGTTTTATTTGTTGTGGTAGTTACACTTCCACCAGCAAGAGAACGAGTTCATGATCTCACTGATTGTATATTAAAACCCTGATTTCATCATATACTTACGTATGCTCCTGCACCGACCGCAAGGACTGCAATCGCACCAAGCAGGATGATTGTGTTTTTGTTCATGTTTTTGTAAAAGAGAATAAAGAAATCTTCAAAAAGAAAAATGAAGAATACATAATAATATTTGTTTTTTTATATTTGTCAAATTTTTGTGTATTTTTCAATATCGTGTGTCTTGTAACGGAAAGAAACAATGATATAATAAATTAATTTC
>CAZIUS010000195.1:0-1938 GCA_964542385.1 uncultured Candidatus Peribacteria bacterium | reverse complement strand
AAATAAGCAATCTCACTTATATTCATTGGTGGTGCATTTTGAATTATAATTAAGCTATCCAATTTTACATTTTCAATAAAATTGTTTAATTAAAAAACAGGATAAACAGATTTTTCAATAGACGATTTTAAACGAGGATGAATATACTTTCTTTCAATCAAATCTACCTCAGTTCATAATTTATCATTAAGGAAATTAACTACATCAAAAAACTCCAGTCACAAATCAACCTTTCCATTTTCTTCATATAACAAATCAATATCGCTTCACTCTGTATTTTGCTCATTAGCAAACGAGCCAAATAAATACAAATGAGCGAATCAATGATCATGCAAAAACGTTTTAACTTCTACAGACTGTAAAATCGCAATCACATCATTCCTTGATTTCATTAAATTATTTTAAAAAATAAACAATAAAACATTAATTAATAAAATAGATCTTTCTGAGTATTTAATGCTATTTTTTGCAAATCAGTATCAAACGTCAATAATGAACATTGTAATCTCATAGTATCAAGAAGAATTGTTGAGTCTTGAAATGAAATCTTTTTTCATAGAAGTAAATAATGTTTGATATACAATTCAAAGTCATAAGAAACAATAACAATGTCTAAATCATCAATAAAAGCAAGTATATCTCAAATCAAAGAAAAAGATTTTTTATATTTGTATGCAATAAGAGTGATTATTTCTTTAATCACATCTTCATTTGTATAAAAAGAACAATCTTCAGAAATAATAGTATCAAAACGAGTTACCGCTGCATTATGATGAAAATCATCATCAAAATAAAGTGCAAACAGAAAACTACTATCAAAAAAGAATCTATTATACATAGAATTTATTTTCAATATAAAATTTCATCAATACTATCTGAATAATGCTTTAATTGATTTTTGGGAAGATTATTTTTTTTGATTCACCATTTTTTCAAAACATCTCTTGGATGTTGTTTTAGAGCAATATCTATTTTTTTTCTATTATGCAAAACATAATAAAGCTGGTAAAGCTCATTAGATTTTTTTCAATACTTTTCTTTTAATACAGTCATATTAAGAAAAAATTAAATACAATTGAAACAAACTTATATTACTCGCAAATAAATAAAAATCAATACATAATTCCTATTTTTTTACTTAAACTATAAATTTCAACCAATCCTCTCACAAACCCACTATAGCAAATTTTTTTTCAAAAACAACACCAGCACAGTCTTTTGCTAAACAAAAAAAACCCTCTCACGAGGAGAGGGTTTTTACAAGGGAGAAATGCTTACAAATAAATATTATTAGTTAGCCACTTTCTTTGTACCCTTAGCATCTGGATCACCTAAACGAAGATCTGTAACTGAGAATCCTCATTCAGTAGAAGTATACGTAACACTACCACCAGCAAGATTAGGAATAATCAACTGAGCAGAATCGTTAGTAACAACTCCAGTAAACACTGCATCAACTCTAAATCTAGCTGTTTGAGTAGATTTTATAGTAGCAACAGCAGAAGAACATGTTGAGAAGTTAACAACTCATCCAATAATATCACATACAGGATCAGTTGGACTAATATCAAGTCTTGTTAGTGTACCACTAGAAGCTTTTGCACTTCCAAAATCAATAGCAAGATTAGTAAGAATCAAATCTAACACTGAACCATCTACAACTTGTGTATTTGTCCATGTATTAGCTTGTATTTCAATAACACCTAATTTTGAGGCATTGGCGTTATATAAATTAAAATCGGTAATGGTAACGTTTTTGTCTAAATTTCCGTCTCCGGGATAATAGCCATTTAGTTTGCTGGCATCGGCATTATATTTGTTAAAGTCGGCTATGGTTATTTTGCCGTTGCCGTCATAATCGCCGCACAACAAACCATAAGTAGCCCCTTCGAGCAAACCTAACTGGGCAGCCCCCCCCGACACGTTGGCAGGATTGGT
>CAZIUS010000194.1:0-1945 GCA_964542385.1 uncultured Candidatus Peribacteria bacterium | reverse complement strand
TAACCGTTGCAATCTTTTTTGAAGAATACTTTGGCAAACGAATTCCTTGATGTTTTACAGACCAATGTCATAAAAACTCTTTGAGTTGTGATTGAAATATATCCATCATCAATGATTTTGTTAATGGATGAAAGACGATCTGTGCACTCATTCTGTTTAACAACTCTGCTGGAATCATTTGTTTTACTTCTGCAAGCACTTTCTCTTTAATGTCTGTAAAATCAGATTCAGAGATTTCTTTTTTAGCAGTTCACGTGTCTGATTGAAAGCCTATTTTTACTTGTTTTTTACCAAAATTTTCAGATCAAATATTTGAAGTCAAAATAATAATCGTGTTCTTAAAATCAATTCGTCTTCATTTATTGTCTTTCAGATGTCACTCATCGAGTATTTGAAGCATAATATTTAATACATCTTTTGACGCTTTTTCTATTTCATCAAAAAGTACGACACTATAAGGATTTCTTCTTACTTGTTCAGTGAGCATGCCTCATTCATCATATCACACATATCAAGGAGCTGAACCGATCAATTTTGAAACAGAATATGATTCCATATATTCAGACATATCAACTCTAATAAGCGATTTTTCACTTCCAAAATATTCTTTTGCCAAAAGTTTCGCTAGAAACGTTTTTCCTACACCAGACGGTCCAAGAAATAAGAAAGAACCAATTGGTTTATTGCGTTCCAAAGCAGATAATCTATTTCTTCTTACCGCTTTAACAATCTGTGTAACCGCTACTTCTTGTCATAGAATTTTTGTATTCAGATAGGTATCAAGAACAGCTAATTTTTTAATTTCTGACTCAGAAATTTTATCCATAGGAATTCACAGTTTATCAGCTAGAACTTGACTAATATGCGATTCATCGACTACAGATCTGAGATGTTTTGGTAACAACTGACGGTGTCTAAGTGTTTTAATTTTGGTTTTCAATTGTTCTTCTTGTTCTTTCAACTCTGCAGCTTTGAAGTAATCTTGTTTTTCGATCGCTTTCTCAATTTGTTTTTGTAAGTTTTTAATTTGTTTTTCAGTTTTTGCATACTCATTATTTTCTTCTAATTTATGTTGCAATGTGGATACTCTTGCACACGCTTCATCAAGCAAATCAATTGCCTTATCAGGAAGCTGTTTATTCATCATATATCTAACACTCCAAGTCACTGCTTGTTCCAATGCAACATCAGAAATAGTAACCCCATGAAAATCTTCAAATTTTTCTTTTAATCACAACAAAATAGCCAATCCCATTTCAGGACTTGGTTCAGAAACAGAAAGTTCTTGAAATCTTCTTTTCAATGCTGGATCTTTTTCTATATATTTTTGGTATTCGTCAAACGTTGTCGCTCAAATCATCTGTATTTTCCCTCTACTCAACAAAGGTTTTAACATATTTGCAGCATCTGCAGTTCACTCTGCACTTCATGCACCAATAATCGTATGAATCTCATCAACAAAAATAATTATATTGTTCAGAGGATCCATTGCCTCATCAAGTACTGCTTTCAATCTTGCTTCAAACTCACCTCTATATTTTGTTCAGGCGATCATTGCTCCGATATCTAGCATCATTACTCTTTTATTTTGTAATTTGTCTGGAACTTTCTTTTCAAAAATTCTTGTTGCCAATCATTCAACAATCGCTGTTTTTCATACTCATGCTTCTCAAATCAATAATGGATTGTTTTTTGTTTTTCTTAATAATGTGTAAATAATTTGATCAATTTCTTTATCTCTTCAGATAACTGGATCTAACGCATTATTTTTAGCTTCTGCTGTTAAGTCTGTTGAAAAATATTCAATAGTAAGCTTTTTGTCTTTTTTCTTTTTATCTTTTTTATCATTTGATATATTGTCAGACTCTAATTGCAATGTATCTCCTCCACCAGATGATGCAGTCAAGATCTCTTGCTGTTCATCGTCATCATCGTTACCAGCACG
>CAZIUS010000193.1:0-1969 GCA_964542385.1 uncultured Candidatus Peribacteria bacterium | reverse complement strand
TATAGGCGCAAATGCTGATTATTGTCTGCAAATATTAAAAAAATGATCTACAAACGGGCGGCAAATGTAATAGGCTTCCGGGTATTTTGGAAATGGAAATAATAATCCATTCGATCTGCTTCAATATCAGGTATCTAATGAAACGAATTTTTTGTAAAAATCTTGATCCAGATTGACTACAGAATAAAGGTTAGTTCATCGCATGTCGACTACATTTGACACCGCACAATTCTGTGAGTGAATTAGACAACATACAAAAGCCCATCGAGGCAGAAATGAAGCAGTTCGAGAACTACTTCAAGAAAGCTATGAAAAGCGAAACGCTGCTTTTAGACAAAATCACACATTATATCATCAGACGAAAAGGAAAACAGATGAGACCAATGTTTGTATTTTTGTCCAGCAAGCTTTGTGGTGGAGTCACGGAATCTACTTATGCCGCAGCAAGTATGATCGAGTTGCTCCATACAGCTACTCTTGTTCACGATGATGTTGTAGACGTTTCCAACAAAAGACGTGGTTTCTTTTCGGTAAATGCTCTTTGGAAAAACAAAATAGCGGTTTTGGTAGGAGATTATTTACTATCTCGAGGCTTACTTCTTAGTGTAGATAACAATGAATTCGAATTGCTCAGAATAGTGAGTAATGCAGTAAAAGAAATGAGTGAGGGCGAATTGTTACAGCAAGAAAAATCACGATTGCTCAATATTACAGAGGAAGTTTATTACGAAATAATCAGACAAAAAACTGCATCATTGATTGCTGCATGTTGTCATAGTGGAGCATCGGCTGCAGGTGCAAACAAGGAACAATCTTTGGCCATGAAAGAATTTGGTCTCAATGTTGGGCTAGCCTTTCAGATAAAGGATGATTTATTCGATTATGGATTTGGAGATAAAATCGGAAAACCTACAGGAATCGATCTTCAAGAACGAAAAATGACACTGCCGTTAATTTATACTCTTCAAAAAAGTGATCGAAGCGTAAAAAGACAATTAGTCAATATTGTAAAAAATCATAACACTGAAAATGCCCAAGTAAAAGTATTGGTTAACATAGTTATTGAAACCGGGGGAATAGATTATGCCGTGAAAAAAATGGAAGAATTTAGAGACAAGGCCCTTGAAATTCTTAATACTTTTCCCGATAATGAAGCGCGTCAATCGCTTACATCGCTCGTACATTATACAATCAATCGTAAAAAATGATGATTCTTCGTAATTTATTCGTTGCTCTTATAGGTATTCTACTTTTTGTTTCATGCAACAATTCGGCGAATCCAACTTCTTCGAATCCATCCGGTTCATCTTTCAAAATTGATGGGGCAAAAGAAGAAATTGTAAAAAAATTTCCTGACGGAAAAACTCAACTTGCAATTTTTAAAGATGAAAAAACCAATGAAAAATTAGCAGAGGTAGAATTTCACCCGGATGGCAAAACTTATTTGGAAAAACATTTCAAAGGTGATCAGCTCGATGGGGAATCATACTCGTATTACGCAGATGGAAAACCTTGGAGTTTGAATACATACAAAGACGGCCAATTTCATGGACCATGGAAAGCATGGTGGCCAAATGGAGCTATACGTTTAGAAGGAAATTATGAGTTTGGAGTAGCAACAGGAGAGTGGTTTTTTTATCACGACAATAGTAAAATTGATACGCGTGGTTTCTACAATCAAGGAAAAAAGACCGGGATTTGGACATCATATAATAACGAAGGCAAACTCGTTCGAGAGACCGATTATTCGGCAGTTACTCAGCCATAGAGGATTTTAATCTTTTCTTGTACTTCAAACTTTAACAATGTGCTGTTGGCAATGAGCATAGCAATGAACCTGCAATTCTTCAATTGTCCAATAATTTCGTGAGTCATCTCACGTTTTTTTGTTATCGGTACTATTATGAAGTTAAAACTCAGACTGTCCTTGTTTTTCGCATGTATGTGTCAAATGATTTCTTTTGGCACA
>CAZIUS010000192.1:0-1972 GCA_964542385.1 uncultured Candidatus Peribacteria bacterium | reverse complement strand
GGCTCAATTGGTAACTCTAGGACAATTTTCTGTTAAATATCTGAGAAAACCTACATGATAACTTCTTTTTATAATTTGACTTAAATCTAAACCCCATACTAACATGTTTTGCGATCTTACACTGGTTGTTAATTGACTCCGTAAATGCGTTTGTGAATGTATGATCATCTGAAGAATGTTTGCAATAACTATCTAGTTGTTTATCTCGTTTCTTTAGTAACTTTCAAAATCACTGTATTTCAAAATGATCACTTTGCAAACAGTCATCTCTTATCATCCTGATTTCTTCAATATCACGATCATCAATGGCTGCACAAAATCGTTCTTTTCTAACTCGAGCTTCAGCAAGGTATCAATGGATATCAAATTCATCTAAAATTTGCCTTAGTCTTAATCTCTGCATTCAGCTGAGGTTTTTTTCTCTTGTTAAAAACAGAAATTTATATCACTTATTCAAAAAATGATCATAGGTGATTTCTTTATACTCGCATGTTTCTCAATTTTTTCTAACCAAGAGAGTCATCTCTTGATCAGTTAATTCACGCAAATTATCGCATGGATCTTTATATTTACTGTACTGTTTTTTGTAGTGATCTTCTGGGTTTTCTCAGATTCTACTCTCGTACGATAATGGGTTGGATTTTTTCTCAATTTCCTTATTTTTTTTCCTCAAGCAGAAGTTTCTCTGCCTGTTTTTTTGATATTTTTCATCTTCTGAGTGAGTCCTCTTTATTGAAAAACTTAGATTTAGCTAACCAAATTTCAATCATCCTGACTGAATCAACCATGCGATTTGCCTCTTGAACGAGGTGATATTTATCGATACTAGTCAGTAAGTCTGGTTTTTTCTCTAAAATTGCATTTTGGTATCATTGAGCCATATCACTCGTAATTCATTTCATCTTTTTCTTGATATCGTCTGGAAGTTCTTCAAATCGGTTTTGAAGTGTGGTTTTGCGAGTATCATTTAAAATTCATAATACTTTCTTGGCCTTAATATCTGTCAGAACTAAGATCATATCTCTTCATTTAAAACTATGTTCATCGATTCATAGCCAAATCTCTTCAAGCTCTCACATGATTTTGAGTCACTGAATATTGATCGCATCTTCGTCGATGCTTTGTAGGATTTTTCGTGGCTTCCAGTCACTTGTATGTACATTTCTTGCAATTTGGTTTCATGACATATATCACCAACAATCAATCACATAGCGCGCAAATGTTGTTGTGTGATATCATTTTTCAGCCTCAAAATCAAATTTCTCCATAAAGCTTAGTTTGCAATTTTTACATCTAAAATATCTTCTATCAAGAATAAGGTCGACACACAGATCTGTTCAAACGACAAGATGTTTGTAGGGTTTACTGGGTGAAATTCTAAGATCTTGTTTTTTGATTGTGTATTTCTTGCATGCCGGACAACAAGTTCAATTCTTTTTTCATTTTACTTCAACAAGATACCCATGTTCTCATGGATTAATGTCTTTGATAGTGACTTTGTCACTATCCAGATCTAATATATTGTAGATAAAATCATCTTTAGTCATGATACTATAATTAATAATATACTAATTATCTGGATCAAGTATGATTTAGTCAAATTTATCCTAAATTTGCCAATAGACCCCTCGCAATTTGCATTCTCAAAAAAATTAATTATACTATTTGTAATGGTTGAGGAGACTCAATCTTTTGTGACTCAGTGTCACCGCCGCCCTCGATAGAAATATCGAGGCATTTTTTTTAGAATAGAAATATTACTTACCTGGCGAGCTCTACTGACGATCACGTAGGTCGGTAGTGTGGGGCCAAGCTGGCCATTGCACCAACGGTGTCAGTGAAGCCCGAAAACTTTGCGGTGATTGTACGGACAGTAGCCGAAGGTAAGGACATGGAAGAGTTGAGCCGTGATATTGAGTTTTGTGTGGAGAAATGGGAAGAAGGAATGAAGGCTTTGCGTGATGCCAAGCCA
>CAZIUS010000191.1:1241-1988 GCA_964542385.1 uncultured Candidatus Peribacteria bacterium | reverse complement strand
GAATCATTGCCTGTCAGTAAGAAAATTGACGATAGTGTGATAGGATCGACATTGTGCATTGATTCCATGCTCCAAGTACAAGCTAGTAAAGTCTGATCAGACACCTATCTATCTAAAATTATCGAAGTAGTCAAACAGGCTCAAAATTCTAAACCGCAAATTCAACACACAGTTGATGTCATTATGAAATGGTTTATTCCACTGATAGTTTTAATCGCAGTAATTTCAGTAATTGCATGGTTCGTAGTTTGAAGTCAAATATTCCCTGGTCACTGACGGATTCGTTATGCGGTGTTAGCATTTATTGGCGTATTAGTGATTGCTTGTCCTTGTGGCCTTGGTCTTGCAACGCCAATGGCAATTATGACCTGAGTAGGACATGGAGCAAAAAATTTTGGCAAAAAATGCTGAATGATTACTAAAACTTAGAAAATCTACTATTATTGTTTTTGATAAGACAGGAACTATTACTGAATGAAAACCATCTCTTGTTGAGATCCAAGAATTACAAGAAAGCAATGTCGGATTATCAATTCTTGCATCATTAGAATCGTATTCCTCTCATCCCATTGCTCATGCTATTACTCAATACGCAAAAGAACATACTATTGAAATAAAACAGGTAGATAACTTTAAAAATCTTGAATGAGCTGGTGTGCAATGAGAAATTGATAAAGTACTCTATCAAGTACTCAAAGCAGATAGACTCAAAGAACAAGATATTGCATTTGATACTGAAATAATAGA
>CAZIUS010000191.1:0-1212 GCA_964542385.1 uncultured Candidatus Peribacteria bacterium | reverse complement strand
TCAATGAAAAACACCACTCATTCTTGTATCAAATAATACAATAATCTGATATTATGCTGTTGCTGATAGTATTAAAGAGTCAAGCGTTCATGCTATCCAAGATCTCAAAAGGCAATGAATTATCCCAATGATGATAAGCTGAGATCATCAAAACACTGTTGCTTATATTGCATCGCAGGTGGGAATAGATCAGTTCTATGCACAAGCAAAACCTGAAGACAAGGCTCAGATTATCAAAGATTTACAAGCAAAATGAAATCTCGTAACCATGTTATGAGATGGCATCAATGACGCCCCAGCTCTCGCACAAGCAGATATCGGCATAGCTATGAGCACAGGAACGGATGTTGCTATTCAATCTGCTGATATTACCTTGCTTCATGGAGATCTTAGTAAACTCGTCAAGGCTATCAAAATTAGCAAACTTACTCAATCTGCTATTCGACAAAATCTAGCACGAGCATTTGGATTCAACCTCATAGGAATACCGCTAGCTGCAGGGGCTTTTTACCCATGGTTATGAATTATGCTCAATCCTGCTTTTGAAGGTGCTGCGATGGCGTTTAGTGATCTAATGGTTATTGGGAACAGTATAAGATTGCAAAACAAGAAAATATAATTTTTACCTTTATTATCTTTTGGATTTGTACGCCAAAAAATCCAATTTGCAATCTTTTGTAGAATATGTATATATTTCTGTATTGTATTTTAGTTTTCATGCAAAAAATCTATGACAGATAATAAGAAATTAAATGATTATGATGCGTCGCAGATTAAGGTTCTTGAGTGACTAGAACCAGTAAGATTGAGACCATGAATGTACATCTGATCAACCGATGTGAGATGATTGCATCACCTAGTTTGGGAAATTGTTGATAATGCAGTGGATGAAGCCATGGCTTGATTTGCCAAAAACATTACAGTAATTATGAATAAAGATGGGTCTGTGACTGTACATGATGATGGTCGTGGTATCCCTGTAGATAAGCATCCTAAAACTGGGAAGTCAGCTCTTGAAACGGTGTATACCGTTCTTCATGCATGAGGAAAATTTGAAAAAGGTGTCTATAAAGTATCTGGATGATTGCATGGTGTAGGAGCATCAGTGGTAAACGCACTTTCTGAAAAACTAACTGTACGTGTAAACAAGAATAATATTTTGTATGAGCAGTCATACAAGAAATGAGTGCCAGATAATGATATTTCTGAGGT
>CAZIUS010000190.1:839-1995 GCA_964542385.1 uncultured Candidatus Peribacteria bacterium | reverse complement strand
GATTTGTTTTTTCTTACCTCATGCGTACCAAAACATAATTAAACTCACTGGTGCCAATACATAGATAGTTCACAAATCTGGAATTAACAAAAAGACTATATAACACAATCCAGTCATCAATAAAAATGCAATGTACCAAGTAGTTTCATTCATCACGTGTTTTTTTCTGAGTAATCGTGATCACAAAAAGAAAACAAATCAAAGTTTAAAAAATTCTCATGGCTGAATATTCGTAAATCATAAATCCAACCACGCAGTCGCTCATTTATATGTCTGTGCAAGAGGAGTAAACAATAATAATACTGCTCCAAAAGTGAGAATAAATATAGCCAGATGCATTTTTTTTATGGTACGCCATGGAATAAGTGCAACAATCAATCAAGCAGCAACTCATACCACAATATTGGTCAACTGTTCAAAAAAGAAAAAGTAGTTACTTGGCGTATCTCTAATTCATGCATCTACTCGATCCAATGTCAATCAAAAAGACTCAAAAACACTAACGCTATACACAGCAAAGAGTCCCAAAATCAATAATACTGCTCACAATCAAATTACTTGCACGTTTAAACAAAGAGTATAAAGAACAATTGAGTATACTTTTTCATCATCCATTATCAATGTGAGGTTGCATTTTTACCGATATTAACTACATATTTTTATAGATCAATTTTTATATTGCATTGAGTATGATACCAAAGTTTCTTCTTCCAATTGCTGTTTGATGTCTGATTCAAATAATCAAAATAATCATTGACTTGGTCGCTGCAAAAAGACTCAATTTTGCTGCATTACGAAGTGCATGATGATTTCCTTCTGTACATAGTTGAATTGCTGCAAGTATTACGACCGTTATGCTTTTTGAACATTGAGTCAACTCTACCGCGTTCGCACTCGCATTTTGTTTTTCTTTTTTGTTTTGGTATGACGCGGCAAATGTAAGATATGAAGCTGGACAACATGCAAAATTTCTCAAGAAAATTTGAGAAGAGTTAGGATGAATTCTGGATATTGGCTACAAAACTTCACTTTTAAAAGAAAGACTCGGTCATACATTTATCGAAGTCATGTGATGAATCGTGATTGGAGCATGACTAACCATACTTATTTATCGATCAAACAGCATAAACCCAGTTTTATTCGAATAATTTTGTCT
>CAZIUS010000190.1:0-829 GCA_964542385.1 uncultured Candidatus Peribacteria bacterium | reverse complement strand
TTGTCTTTTCTATGATTTTTTGACAAACAAAACCAAAGAAAATTAGAAAACGTTCTTTTTGGTGAGCAAAGTTTCAATCAATTACTCGAAAACGTTATTTTTTGGCGTTGAGTATCTTTACAGCAGGACTTGCAGTCTTATTGCTCTGATTTTGGTGATATAAACAAACAATCGGATCACCAATACACACTATTGAAAAAGTAGTTTTCGCTCCAGAAAGTGTTAATGCCATTCGCGATATAACGATGTATACCAATATTGTAACGTATCTAAAAGGGAAAAATGCTATTTTGCTGAATTGGTTTTGAAAAAGTGAATTGGAAGAATTTTTACGTCTCAATCATCCTTTAATAGATCGTTTGGAATTTAAAGAAACTGCATCAAATACTATTTTTGTCACGTTATTGTTTCATGAACCAAGTATTGTCTGGCAAACTCCGACCAACTACTTTATCTCGTTCAACGAAGATTTATACCAAGTCAATCCTGAAAGTATGCTTATTCAATGACGTATTCCGTTGCAACTACCAAGTTTTTCTAGTGGACGAAATGATATCAACGGGATTTATCGATCGATGAGCGAAAGCGACCTACATCAAACCATATCTACTCTTTTAGGAACTCTTTGAACAGGAAATGTCAATGAACTCATCTATCAACCTGGCTGAAAAAGACTGTTTATCACTTATAAGTGAAAACGTATTTATATAAATCTGAATAAAAATATCACAACACAAATAGAATCGCTTCTCGCACTTGAACAAAATCGAGTATGATTTCCCGATGTTCGAACGATAGATATTGGTAGTAGAGAAGAGGTTATTGTGAG
>CAZIUS010000189.1:0-2002 GCA_964542385.1 uncultured Candidatus Peribacteria bacterium | reverse complement strand
CGAAGCAATTTCTGTTTTTTTGTGGGTTTGCGATATAGCATACTCCCCCAACAGGATTAAAACATACAAAGAGATTACTCCCTATATCCACAACTCTTTGCTTCAAAAAAACCTTCTATAAATATACGAATAAAATGTACTTACTGTGACAAAAATTATAGGTAAACTGTAGAGATGAATAGCAATAGTACGTTATGGAAATACCTTATAAATATCTTTTCTATGTTTACATCTCATACAAGTCATACCATCATTATCTATCTTAACTCCAATTCTCCATTGACCGAATTTTATTCTCCAATACGTATTATGTCATCATATCTTTTTAATATCGTATTTATGACAGAATTCAAAAAAATTACATTTCGTAGCATCATGAAGTATATTTTTAATTGTAGGAACTAGCTGACTATCAATTTTTTCTAAATCTTTCAAAAATGTACTCTTGGCTTCTACCCTCATAGTTTTTCTAAAGATGCAAAGAGCTGTTCTTGATTTATCGTTTCATCTTTTTCTGCTTGTTTCATCATTTTTTCCAAAATAGCATCTTCTAAATGCTCGTACTTTTCTATTACTTCAGCCAAAAAATCGTGCATCTCATACTTCTCTTTTTTCATAGATAATCATGTTTGAATAACAATATTCATTTTTACTATAAATAATAAATACCTTACTATAATCGCCCCCTCCAAAAAATCAAGCAATTTGTTATGAAAAAACTATGAAAAAAGATTCTAGATTCTAGACTCTAGATTCCAGAAATTTCATACAATTTTCTTTGCATTTGATCAATACTATCTTTACACTCACCTGATTTATTTTTGAAAAGAAATGAAAAAAACGGCTGCAATGTTTGATGATCGAAATGAGCTGAAAAAGAAATTAGAATTTGGTAAGTCACGAAAGAAAGATGCAAAAGTGTGAGAGATTTGGTGGTACTGGGAGTGAGTAAATATCGGTAGTGAGATAAGCAAAGACGGTAAATTTCTTAGACCGTGTCTTATTTTGAAAAAAAATCAAAAAAGACATTTATTATTGATTACACCGTTCACTTCAAATATGAATTATCGTGGAGTATCATTACAACTGAACACTAACGGGACAATGAAAAAATCTTCAATACTCTGTATAGATCAAATCAAGCGAATTGATAACAAAAGATTATGTAATCAATATTGATCTAATATTCAATCCATCTGATTTATCAACAAAATATTGTATACAAATTTTGACTTTCTTATGAACAAAAAAACCTCATCACGAAGACGAGGTGACCGCGAATCCTAGTTCGCTGATGTTTGACTAATGCAAACATCACAATGAGACGATTGCTCATCTCAATACAACAACTATACGCAAATTTTCTTAAAATACAATATTTTGTGTATGAAAAAATTATGAAATAATTTTTTTAGCAAAAAAAATATGAAAAAAAGATTCGAGACTCTAGACTCTAGAAATTTCATGATGATTTCTTCAAAACATTAGAGCAACATATAAAAACATTCCATAAACAAAAAAAGGCTTCCTCTCGATACTTTTAAAGAGAAGAAGCCAAAACTTAATAACCAATGAAGTTTTTTTTGTTCATTGAATGCAATGAACATTTATTTTTTGTTTTTTGGGCCAATTGTGAAGATCCGTGAGAACGGATCAGGGTGATTGTTGGGTGGTAATTATCTACCTACAGTGAATTTCACTGTTTTGATATTTTTTCCGTTTCATTCTTTCATCGTTGCAAAATAGATTCCTGGTTGTAGTGCGGTTACATCAAGCTTAATAATGTTTGCATCACCACCAGAGACTTGACCTATCTGTCTTCATGTAATATCTTTTATAGTTAGTGTTTGTGCTAATTCCGCATCAGTTGGTGTATATTGAATCGTAAGGATATCGTTCACTGGATTTGGAAATGCTTTGACATCATATCCATTGCCATCATCACAGTCTTGAAGTGCTACAACATCTGAATAATCTTTGGTTCCATCAAAGTCATTTTGTT
>CAZIUS010000188.1:0-2003 GCA_964542385.1 uncultured Candidatus Peribacteria bacterium | reverse complement strand
GAAGAAATAAATTACTTGAAAAAAGTGCGGAGTCTTACAAAATCAAGATAAGAATTGCAATATGCTCAGGACCATTCTGATATATACAGATGCACAAGTTCTGCAAAATCTTCATCATCAAATAAATATGTATCGCGATCAGTAAAAAATGCTTCAACGAATTGTTTTGCTTCTTCACGTCAATAAAGTGTATAAAATGCATATTTTTGCTCATGAGAAAGCGGTTTGGGATATTGTTTTATTGTAGTGAATAAGCGTAAAATTTCATGTTTACAGGTATTTATCGGTCAAAACCATAGTTTATGCAATGGTTTTTTATCATTTTCATTAAATTCATGGAGAAATGCAGCATACTGATCATTGCGGTTCATGCAAAAACATAATATAAAAACATTTTATATATATTTTTCTCTGAATAACAAGTTTTTATACCTCATTTATTACTTCGTAGTTTAGATCTGCATTCCCTACAAACGCACAGCCAATTACCTCTTTTACTCATGCATCTTTGAGTTTTTTGGCAGTGATGTTCAATGTTGATCATGATCCTACAAAGTCATCTATCAACAAAACACGATGGTAATTTTTTGCATTGATATCATCGACAATAATCGTATCGGTCGCATTACGAATCCTTTGTTCACGAGTTTTTAGTGATTTTTGTGGAACAGGAATTTGATTTGGAAAATATTTGATCAGTGTCACAAAAGGCAATCAAACACTGTGCAAACGACTTTTCAAAATATGCAATAATTGATTGGTACGCGTAATACTTCGTGGCGTGATTGCAATCGCATCGATTGATTGGGTACGTATCAAACAGTTGATTTGTAATACTATCATATCGAGACATTGATTGATCAATTTGATATTTTGCGATTGTTTCGCATAAAAGGTCATTTCTGCAAGTTTTCACCTTCCAAATTCCATCCATTTGTATTGATCGACATAATACGCCTTATCCAAAAACAATGTCGACACATGTTGTCCAAATGCTTGGGTCGCATCAAGTAGTCCACAATCGTTTTTGATTGTCTCTAGATGGTGTTTTATTTTACAAAACTGTTCCGCTTTTTGTTCTGGATTCAATCATCTTACGTGACATCGTTCTGCAAAACCATCAACTCATTCTAGTAATTTTCCATTGTCAGCAAACTTATAGAAAGTATCTTGGATAATTTGCGCTTGGGGAAAGGGGAGAACGAGTGATGCTATGCGTTCTTTTGTTTCAACATCGTCTGTGCGTTGATATTGTACATGTGTTCAAAGTCACACTTTCTTCAGTTTACCCGAATGAACAAGTGCTTTGAGATATTTATGAATAATAACTTTTGTCTTTCACAACTTTTGCGCAATTTGTGTCGGGGAGAGGAGTTCATCACCAACAAAGCAATCCAAAAGAGGCTGTAGACTTGTTCGTTTATAGTTCATTTTTATAGTAAATAGTTTATAATAAAGTGTTTACTATAAGAAGTATACTAAAAAAAAATCAAAATGCAAATCTACAAAGATAATTTTCTTATTTCATCATATAAGGTATCTATATGTGAGAAAGAAAATATATGATCACTATTATCAACATAATCACTAAAAAGCATATTTTCTTGCAATCATTCTTGTACAGCAACTATTTTTGTAATACCCAATCTCTGAGCATGAGCAAATTCTCTATGCATTCACGTACTGGGAGTTGGGTTTATACCATCTTGTAGCGTATGTTTTGCAGGATACTTCAAAATAGAAATAAGCGTTAGTTCTTGTTTTTTTTGTAATTCTGTCATTGTATCCATGCAATACTGGATAGCATCATCATAGGGTAGTCAACTAATTATCTGATCTTCCTCAGGTATTAAACTATGCCAAACTGCAACTCATTTTTCTTGTAAAAGATCCGCAATACGCCCTATATACTCTTGTAAAAACACCTTATCTACTTGATTTGTTTCAGGATTTTTTTCGTTTGAAAATGCATACGAAATGAACACACATTTTTCTGATTCCAT
>CAZIUS010000187.1:1338-2020 GCA_964542385.1 uncultured Candidatus Peribacteria bacterium | reverse complement strand
ATCGATTCCAGCAATCTTTGCTCAATTTTTACCATTTTTGGTGTGACGCGTAGCATTGAATGTTTCGTCAGGACCGTTTGTGGAGTTGTTACCAAAAGCAAAAGCGATGCACAGTTCTTTGGAATGATTGGTGGAATGGATGAAGTGAGTGCAAATGACTTTTCCACATCTTGCAAAACAATCAATAGACCAAAAAGCTTCTTTCGTGATCGACTTAGCACAAGCGTACAATTTTACTCATCTCGAACAACTAGACGAACAAAAACGTGATGAATTGCGAGAGTTAGTAAGAAAGGAGGTTGTGTAAACAGAGGGAAAATGAAAGAAGTGAAGGAAATCGGAAAAATAGTTGTAATTACTATTTTTTTTGGTACATTATAATTGACATTAAAATTTGATAACAAAAATAATAAGAAAGTATGGAAACAAAAAAGTTGTTTACAGAAAATGAGATTGATGCATACAAAAAAGCACATGCAGATCTCGACAAAAGAAAAAAAGAAGGTGATCTAAAAGACAAATGGGAGTTATATTGGGAACTTTCTAAAAAACTTACTTCAGCAATGAATAACGTTCGGATTATGAGAGAAAAACCAAGATTTTCTCAACTTCTTGATGCGTTTACAATTGCTATAGGCAGTAAAATGCAAAAAAAAATTAATCATCCTCATATGTACGATAT
>CAZIUS010000187.1:928-1328 GCA_964542385.1 uncultured Candidatus Peribacteria bacterium | reverse complement strand
CGAGTATTGTGCGTTATTTCAGCAATATAATTCAGCTGGAGCAAGAAGAGCGTTGTATACTGCTCTGAGAGCATTAGTTGATGATGCCGATGAAAAATCAGAACGCAAACAAAAAGGTATTCCTCATAATGTTTCATTTACTGGATTTTCAAAAATCTTACTTGGAACAGGAAAGGAGTTTACAAAAAACGCTAAGGCGTATGGTACCGGTTTGTTTAACACTGATTATGTGTGGTATAACGACGATGGGACCACATATCGTCGGAAAACTAATGAAGTTAAACGATTGTGTGAAATGCTCTTAGTCTCTCAAGAGTCCAAAGCATATGTATCTGTTCATTATCTTACAGATGAATTGTATGATATTATCAATAATGAACCAGACTACATTGAACATATC
>CAZIUS010000187.1:0-918 GCA_964542385.1 uncultured Candidatus Peribacteria bacterium | reverse complement strand
GAAAATCAGTAGTGATATAGAAGTGACTGAGTATGAGCATAATTCAAAAAAAGATGATGCGTATGATGGATTGTTTGCAGCAACCAAAAATATTCGTGATCGAGAACAGATCCAAAAAATGCTTAGTGAGCTTGAAAGCAGAGGTTTGGGACAAGAGCCAGTGTTGAATCCTCATGTGAGGCAAACAAAAGCAAGAATTCCAAAAGTTTTTCAAGAAGGTGATGTGATTTTGAAGAGTCATATTGTAGATCTCAAACCATCACTTCCTGTTTTGGTGGATATGAAGTTTCGTAAAAGACCTAATGGGAGAGATAATGAAGTAAAGATTAAAGAAACAAGTGCAAAAATAGTCGTATTTGCTTTAGGATCTGGTAAATTTTCGTATGGGTTTTATCATGAAGAAACTGACTCTGTCAAAATTTCTTCATGGGATTATCTAGATCAAGATCTGCTTGTTAATAGCACATTTATACGTACTATTCCAAAAAATATTAAAAAAGTAGGTTGTAGAATTGATTTTAGTATGCTGCCTATAAAATAATTGATTACCGATTGTCTGAAGGAATGGAGTATTTGCTCCATTCTTTTTTGTTTATAAAAAAATTGTTGTCCGATTTTTTGACAATTAAATTGTGATGATGAAATTTGTGTTATAAATTTTGATTACAAAATTTGCATTTTTGGTATTTTTCGATATAGTTGCTAAGAAGGTTTATCTATTTTTTGATGAATGACGCTTCATAATGAGAAAAGAAATTTAAAAGAAATTGCGAAAGCATTTGAAAATCAAAAAGTTGTTTTGAATACAGAACATGATGTTTTTGCGTTATTGTGAAAAAATCCAGATGAAGTTGGTAAAACAGTTGATGGATTGTCTAACGAACGTGTTTTATGAAAATATCGTTTGTTACATCATTC
>CAZIUS010000186.1:0-2034 GCA_964542385.1 uncultured Candidatus Peribacteria bacterium | reverse complement strand
TGAGTTTCTGATACATGGAGTTCAGAAGTGTTTATTTGAGAAAATTGCGGGGTCTGTGGTAATTGAATAGTTGAAAATGAAGAACAATGTGAAGAGAGCGTAGATTGTAGTGATTGAAAATATTGTGGTTGATGTCAGTGTTTGGGTAAGGAGGAAATAAGAGAATTGATCAAAAGATATGCTGATGAAGTAGCAGATTATAAACAATATGAATCAAAACAAGTTCTTCCTGCACGTTTTGTAGATACGTGACCATTTGCTTTTGTGGATTCTGTTATTGATAAAGTTGGTGTAAAATTTGCATTATGATGAAAAAATACGGTATATAATACGCTTCCTGATTGGACAATAGATCCAGTGATAGATACTAATTCATTATCGTTTGATTCCGTATACTGAGCAATGCCAAAAATCTATAGAGATAAAGAGATATATTTACAATTTAAGTGATTATTTGTTCCTGTCTTATCAGTTGATAAAACTGCTTCACAAGATGATGTCTTAAACAAACTTAATGAATGAGCGGTGATTGCTCCAGAAACTCCGTCTATTAATACAATCTGAGCAGTAAAAATGTTGTACACACATTCTTTGGCAACAACACCTTCACCATTTGCTTGAATATGATCGTATCTCTCTGTATTTTGATCTGAGGGTGATATCTTTCACATTTATGTTAAAAAATGATCAAAAAGCTATGAAAAACGTACATATACTATCAAGTCAAAATTTCAAATTAAACCTGAACAAACAGCTATTTTGAATAAATTTTACAAAGAATGAGCTGATTCACTTGCATTAATTACGTGTAGAGATGGTAATATTTTGTGATCTACTAAAGCTAGAGAAATTATTTTGGCTGATAGAAACAGAGATCAATTATGATCATTTCAAAAAGCAATAATTGCAATTGGAGATGATAAAACACTAGCCTTAGCAAAAGAAAAAATTGATAAATATCTTCAGAAAAAAGATCTTAGTGAAGAAGAAGTTGCAAAAATGGTTGAAAAACTTGATAAAGTTGCTGATGATGGTAAATGAAATCCACTTGCTGTTATTGCAACCTATGGAAAGTATATGAGTGCTTATGACGCAGTTTATAATGATAAAGCATTCTAGATTTCATTTTTATCTGAAAATTTTGCTATTTTTTCCAAATAGATATGTTCTTGTGCATAGTGTAAATCAGATTTTTTGACAATCATATAATAAATAAATGATGAAAATGGTAATGTCATAATAAGGACTCAATTATGAATCATATTGTTACTCAAGATTTCAATAAGTGAAAGTTCAGTTCATAATAATTTATATGCCATGGTGTACGTGTATCGTCATTTCATAGCATCGGTTCAAGCAAGAAAAATACGTCCATATCGTCATTGGCTTAAGCGAGGACACGGTGTTTTTGAAATTGTTCATTGCTCATTGTAAATTTCAATAGTTTTTGGTATTGGTCATCATAAAAAATGAATATGCTCATAGATCCATTGCAATGATTCAATTCATGCTTGTTTTAGATAGTCAGGATCCATCATTCTATTGGTAATATGCTCTTGTCGTTGTTGTTTTATTGCTAGATCAATCGATTCTGGTATCAGTAGAAAACACGTTGTAAGCGCATTTGAAATGATTTTTTTGAGAATAGTTTTGTTTCATGAATGAAAGACTCTTTTTGTAAAAAGAGTGTTATCTATTGCTCTATTTGTTGAGGCATATATTTTCATGATCGGAAACAACGAACTTCAGGAACGAGAGTAACGCCAAATAAACGATTTGTTTTTTCAATAATGTGATTGATGATTTCTTCAAGAGCGCTACCTTGCGGATTTCCATGATTCACAAGAACCAGTGCGTGATGTTCGTACACACCAACATTATTTTTGGTATATCACTTTAATCAAGCAAGTTCGATAAGTTGTCATGCAGAGAGTTTGATTCAATGAGATGTTGGTCGTCATTTAATTGTTGGATAACTAACTTTTAAGATTTCGAATTGTTTTTCATCGATAATTGGATTTTGAAAAAAACTTC
>CAZIUS010000185.1:258-2039 GCA_964542385.1 uncultured Candidatus Peribacteria bacterium | reverse complement strand
TCTCTGTTTTCTTATAGTGGTGATAACTTTTATTGCTATAAAAAACACGTAATGTCTAACCAACAAGGACACGTAATCCTTAGATTTGATAATGTTTCATTTGCATATAACGATGGGAAAAAGATCATTCTCGATGAGGCAGATTTTTCACTCCGCGAAAATACAAAAATTACAATTATGGGGCAAAATGGTGCTGGAAAGTCCACTATTTTTAAAATGATTACAGGTGAACTACAACCACAAAAAGGGAAGATTCATGTTGGCAACAATGGAAAATCCACAATAGCGATCTCTAAGCAAGTTATCCCGAGAGACCAAATGACTCTTACGTTGAGAGAATATTTTGCTACAGCATTTGATGAAAAAGAGTATCAGCTTGATAGAAAGATTGAAAACGTACTGAAAGAAGTGGATTTGACGGTGGTTGACTTTGATAAGCAACTTAAAGATTTTTCTGGTGGACAGCAAGCGAGATTACTTCTAGCTCACGCACTTATTCAAGAACCAGATATTTTGCTTCTTGATGAGCCAACAAATAATCTTGATGATAAGGGAATTGGAAATTTGATATGATTTCTCTTATCCTATCCTAAAACTGTTGTTGTAATTTCCCATGATGCAGATTTTTTGAATATGTTTACGGATGGGGTACTATATCTCAATGTACAGGCACATAAAGTAGAACAGTATTGGTGAGATTATTATGATGTTGTTGATCAAATTGCAGCACAGATTGAGAAGGAGAAAATGCAAAATGCTCGCATGGAAAAACAAATTGCTGATGCTAAAGACAAGGTCAACTTCTTTGCAAATAAATGAGGTAAAATGAGAAAACTTGCGAGTAAGATGAGAGATGAGATTGAAGAGGCAGAAGAGAGCAAGGTTGATGTAAGAAAAGATGATAAAACAATTGCAAAGTTTCATATTGAATTTGAGAATATGGTTGGTCCATTGATTACTATCAATAATGTAGAGTTGCTAAATAAACACCATGATAGGGTAATGAAGAGGGTTGATCTTGTTATCAAAAAATGAATGAGGTATCAATTGGTTTGACCAAATGGTATTGGGAAAACAACATTGCTGAAAAGGTTGTTCAATGCGCATGATAATGATGCTATGATTACGGATGATGTAAGGGTAGGATATTATAGCCAAGATTTCAATGCTCTTGATATGCATATGATTGTGCGAGACGCATTACATGAAGTGTCAAATGAGGTAACAGACCAAGAAGTATACAAAGTAGCGTCACAGTTTTTACTCACCGGTGACTTACTAAAAAATCCAATATATTCACTCTCGGAAGGTCAAAAATGACTTCTTTGTTATGCGAGATTTGTTATTCAAAAACCACATATTTTGATCTTGGACGAACCAACAAACCATATTAACTTTCGTCATCTTCCGGTAATCGCTGATGCGCTAAATGCGTATGAATGAGGAGTTATTATGGTGAGTCATGATCAAGCATGGGTAGATAAACTCAAAGATGTTGATGTATTGGATTTGGGTAGATTGATATAGATGTACATAGTATTTTATTTTTTATCCTCACTATTATGCTTGGATATATTGCAAACATTGAAGAAGAAACGTTAAAAAATCAGAATTTTAGAAAGGTTTTGTTTACTGGACCTCATTTACAGCTTGTGGTTATGCAATTGCAGCCAGGAGAAGATATTGGTATGGAGATACACGATAAAGAAGACCAATTTATTAGAGTGGAACAAGGAACAGCAAAGGTAATCTTGGATGGTGAAGAAAGTACACTTACTGAT
>CAZIUS010000185.1:0-248 GCA_964542385.1 uncultured Candidatus Peribacteria bacterium | reverse complement strand
CACAATATTATTAATCTATCTATAGACAAGCCATTGTCTCTGTACACTATTTACTGTGAAAAACATCATCCGGAAGGGACAATTCATGCTACAAGAGCAGATGCTGAAGCCGCAGAAGCTGCAGAACACCACCTTTAATCAAATTGCTTGCTTTGAACGTTGATTTTCACTACAATCTACATTGTAAAGATTAACGTTTTCTTATTTATTCTCATTTTCCTGTGCTATAGATGACATTTTTTACTCTC
>CAZIUS010000184.1:457-2057 GCA_964542385.1 uncultured Candidatus Peribacteria bacterium | reverse complement strand
TATCTTCTATCTTGGCATAGCCCCAGCAAGAATTGCCTGAACACTCATGTACAATTTTTACTTCAAGAGTTTTTCCAATATATTTGAAGCCCAAGGTACCATTAGGTATCAAGGTATCTTTCTGAATATCTCTGATGATGATATCATAAGAATAATCTTCGTCAAATAAAGGATCTTCTAGGAACTGATCAGGTGTAAAATACAATTCACAGCTTGGATTCATAGATATTTGAACGAGATTGTTACAAGCCAACGGTATTGTAGGCTCGTCCATGATCACGATTCTTTTTACATCTCTGAATGTACAAAAATCAGCAGACGAATTAATTCTGAAATTTCCACTTACTGTCAGGTAATAAGTACCTGGCGTATTTGGCCATGTGATGGTTTTAGAATTGATAGAGCCTACAGCCAACGAAATGCCAACAGCAGGTATAGTAAGTCCAGGATCTGTATAAACGCCCGCTGGATTAATTACATCCACTGTCTTAGTTGATGTAAAAAGACATCCTACCGGTTGTGCAGCGTAGGAATTGGCTACACCTGAAACACCAATGGAATATCTACCAGCTGTTGGTCCCCATGTTACATTAAATGTAGTGAATGGAGATGGATTGGTAGTGCTGGTTGCTCCACCAGAAACAGTCCATACCAAACCGGAGTAAAGTCCAGCTGGTAATGAATATGCTTCGATCGAATTCATACATACATTGACATCACCTGCTATTGCAGTAGTAGTCGCGCTATTGGGATAGCTGCATGACTGGATAGAATGTACCTCCGTTTCGTATCCATTTGATACGTTTCGAACGCGCACTGTCCACGGCTGACCTGAAACACGTTTGCCCGAAATACGATAAACACCAGGAGTACTTGTCTCTGGTATCAATGTATTGGGCAAATAGAGAATAGGTGCTGCCGGTGGCGGCAATGAGGCAGGATGATAAAAACCAGCAATTGGGTTTACAAGCACCCACGTTTGTCCAGGAACATTAGTGGTGATTGTAAATGCATCCAGATACTGTCCGTTAGTAGCATTGGAAGCGTTATTCAGACAAGAGCATTCAGTTTTATTGATTGCTGGAGTCTGAGCCTGCATACTTCCTACTATCATGACCAGCAGTAACAGCATGGTTGTGAGAATTTTCAAACCCGAATCGCTGATCCGGTTGAAAGTGTGTTTAAGTAATGGGTTCTTCATCGATTGATGGATTTTGTAAAAATTCGTAATTGCTAAAAATGTCTATAATAAACAGCATCAGCCTAAGCCAACACCAGAATTATCTCGTGTATTTTTGATTATAAGCAATCAGAGATCATCTACCCTTCTTTAGGAATGTGATAAAATTTCTCTTCTTACGAACTATGAAATCCAAATTTCAGACCAAACTTTGTATCACATGAAACAGTATTTTAATATGAAAATTACATTAGTTTTATTGTTAATATTTAACAAACAAGAAATCAACAAGTCATTAAAGAAAATGGAAAATTATTTTTTTTCATTTTTTTTTCATTTTTTTTTCAATCCAGATCACAAACCTCATATTGCAAAATATGGCTTTGGCTCATCAGTTTTTTTTAATATTACAAAGGAAGA
>CAZIUS010000184.1:0-310 GCA_964542385.1 uncultured Candidatus Peribacteria bacterium | reverse complement strand
ACCACACTCTGCAAAGGCAATAAGTACTCAGCTTCTTCTGCATTGGGCTCGAGTAAGCCTGTAAGCATGGTTTGTCCCGTGACATTGGTGATCGTATAGTTCAATTCAACATTAGGTGCCACGCCACTAATCATAAAATTAAGCCCTTCAGTCACTGGATTGGTTAATAAAGTAACTGAGATATTTTTGTCTGAATCATTTTCAGGTGACAAAACAACTTTAAATGGTTCATCGTGTGAATAAATTTCTGAATTACGACCAGCAGAAAGTGTACAATGAAAGAGAACAGTTTTTGCAAGACAACGCAGAT
>CAZIUS010000183.1:0-2071 GCA_964542385.1 uncultured Candidatus Peribacteria bacterium | reverse complement strand
AAGTGGATATACGGCTTATCACTGCCACACATAAGAATCTCACTGAAGAAGTCACACAAGGGAAGTTCAGAGAAGATTTATTCTTTCGAATCGTAGGATTACCTATTGAATTACCACCATTAAGAGATAGACGAAATGATGTTATCATCCTTGCAAAATATTTTATCGAGCAATTTGCGAAAAACAATAAGACAAAAGCTTTAACATTGCAAGAGTCTGCGAAATCAAGATTACAAAAATACAATTGGCCTGGCAACGTAAGGGAACTTAAAGCAGTCATTGATCTAGCCTGTGTGATGTCTGATGGCAAAATCATCAAAGCGGAAGATCTCACATTCTATGAAATAGGTGATCATCGCCCTTATACATCTGATGAAAAAACACTAAAAGAATATGAAGCTGAAATTATCTTAAATTATTTAAAGAAATATAATCAAAACGTAGTTGAAGTTGCCAACAAACTAGATATCGGCAAATCGAAAATCTACAATATGTTGAAATCTGGTGAAATAAAATAAAACATGGAAGTCAAGCAATATAAAATCTCAAATCTCGAAGAATGCAAAAAAATAATTGGTATAAAAGCTGATTGGGTTCTGTGTTTTGGTGCAAAATCACTATTAGAAAATAGAGAAATTATTGATAACATTCTCCACACATTTGATTCTGCGGAAATAGCATTCTGCAGTACAGCAGGAGAGATATGTCAAAAATGTGGTGTATGCGAAAATAGCATGGTCATCAGCGCGATCAAATTTAATCAAACCAAATTGCAATCTGCAATAGTGAATATAAAGAATTTTAACAATAGTTATGATGCTGGAAAATCCATTGCAGAAAAATTAGATCAACAAGATCTAAAGCATATCTTCATACTTTCCGATGGCAGCAATGTAAATGGAAGTGAACTCGTAAAGAGCATGAATGACTACTTCAAGTCTAGCGTAGTGATCACTGGTGGATTGGCGGGTGATGACACCAAGTTTGAATATACCTTAACGAGTTTGAATGATCATCCATCACGAGGCAATATTATCGCATTTGGACTCTATGGTGATCATATTCAAATCACACATGGTACCATGGGTGGATGGGATAGTTTTGGACTTGCTAAAACAGTCACAAAATCAACAGGCAATGAATTGTTTGAGATCGATGGAAAAAATGCATTAGAACTCTATAAAGAGCATCTCGGCAAATACTCTGAAGGCTTGCCCGAAACGGCATTACTCTTTCCTCTCTCTGTAAAAATGAATGATGATGGAGATGTTGTGGTTAGGACGATATTGTCGATTAATTTTGAAAAAAAATTAATGATATTTGTTGGAGATAATCCTGAGGAAAATAAAATTAGATTCATGTTGGCTAACTTTGATCGACTCATCGATGCTGCAGGAACAGCAGCAAAATCCAGTCTGATGTCACTTTCAAATTCTGCTCCGCAACTTGCAATTCTTATCAGCTGTGTAGGGAGAAAAGTAGTACTCGGGGGTAGAGTCGATGAAGAGGTCGATGCTGTGATCAAGGTATTGGGGCCTGAAATTCCAACAACTGGATTTTATTCTTATGGAGAGATTTCTCCATTGAAAGAAGGAACAAGCTGTCAGTTGCACAATCAGACTATGACAATAACCTGTTTTCAAGAAAATCAATAATTACTTCAATTCATGCATCAAAAATTTCTCCAAAATTTAATCAATAAACATCTCAATCAAGAGCTTAAAGAGAACGAACAATTAAAGCCATTTTTGCAAAGTATTAATGACTCGTTTGTTTCCTTTGAGCGATATCGATAATTGTTGGAACATTCGTTCAAGATTACGGAGAGAGAATTTGAAGATATGAGTTCGCGGCTTCAAGAACAATTCTCAATAAAGGAACAGGCAATTAATAATTTACTAGAAATCGCAAATCAGCAAAACAATTCATTGGAGAACTATAAAGACGATGATATTATTCAAGTATCCAATTTAATTAAAAAACAAATATTACAATACAATGAGACAAGTGATCAGCTCAACCGAACCCTCAATTTGTTCAAAACACTGCTCGATAATTTAAATAGCGCTGT
>CAZIUS010000182.1:284-2072 GCA_964542385.1 uncultured Candidatus Peribacteria bacterium | reverse complement strand
GCAATAAGAATACCTACGATGATGATCACGATAAGTACTTCCACTAGGGTGAAACCCTTAAGATTTTTTTTCATGTTTTTATTTGAAAAGAATAAAAGTAACATAAGTATAAAGACAATTGTTTAAAAAAGCAAGTCTTTTTTACAAAAAAGTCAAATATTGTTCAGAAAATGGCTAAAAATAAACAAAAAAAAGTTTGAAAAAAGTCAAGTAAAATGATTAATATGGTACTCAAGAGAATGTTTTTCATTCATTCTTTCTATCAAAAAATAATCCTATCTCAAAATCCCTATCATTTCTACATGATAGGTTTGAGGAAACATGTCGACGGGTTGTAATGCATTCAATGTTCGTCAACCGTCGGTGAGCAGTTGTATATCTCTAGCAAACGTAACGGGGTTACAAGAAATATAGAGTAATTTGGGTTTGTGCGTGGCATGTATTTCAAGCAAAAACTCAATAACTGTTTTATGTAATCACTCTCTCGGAGGATCGACAATAACGAGATCAAGCTCTTGGAGTAAATCTTGTAACTGTGTATGATGACGAACGAGATGTTCAGCTTTTCCAGCAAAAAAATGAGATTGGTCGTGAAGACCGTTTATTTGTGCATTTTTTTGTGCATCACGAATTGCTTCTTCTACGATTTCAATACCAACAAGACGTGATCATCGTCACGCTTTCAATGCACATAAGCCAATCGTTCCACTACCACAATACAAATCAAGTATCGTTCATTTTACTGATCAGACCATCTGCAATGCAGTAGAAAAAAGCACTTCAGCGCCAAGTGTATTGGTTTGAAAAAATGAAAAAGGAGAAACTTGAAACGTCAGTGTCTGTTCCATAAGATGCAATTCTTCAAAAATACGTCATTCTCATCGTATTGTTGTTACTTCAGCTCACGCATGATGGACAATATCAGCCATACCGTTGTTTGCAACAACAACCAACGTCGTGATTAATCAACGAATATGTTGATCGTGTTGTCGTGTTTCGAGTAATGTATTCCAAATCTGTTCTCCGTCTGAATTATCAACAAACCAGCGCGTTGCCATACTCAACATCACCATTATCTGACCGGTGTGCTTTCCTGCTCTAATCACAATATGTCTAAACAATCATTCATGTGATTTGACGCGATACATTGGCAATCAAGTTGCGATCAATGCTTCTTTGATCATCGTGTATGCCTGATGCATTGGCGATGACACTAAAAAACATTGATCTATATCAACAATTTGTGCAAAACGTCCTTGTTGATGAAATCATACAGTTATATATTCATCATATTCACCATTTTTGATGTCAGATTTACCGACTTCGTCATGATACGCGCGAAACGTTCCACAAGAAAATTCAATCTTATTTCTATACTGTAATAATTCTGGAGATTCTATTACTGGCGGTAACGATATAGCTTGTGCTGCAGGCACTTTTCTGAGACTATCTGCAACCATAATTTGTTTCAATTCAAGTTGTTTTGGATAGGTCAATGCTTGCCATTTACATCCTCCACATCAGTGTTTATGAACTGGCGTATCTTTGTGTTGTCCATAAGCAAAAAGATAATGTGGACAAGCAATATCTGCTTGTAGTAATGAAGAATCATACGAATGTACTTTGGTAATTTGCAGTTCGATATAATCTTTTTTTCGTTTGATCACATTACCATCTACAACACTTCATGGCAATCATCATTTTACAATTACTTTTTTCCCATTTGGCAAAACGCCAATACCGACTCATCAGTATCATAATCATGTTATCGTAACGTTTTCTAGTGTT
>CAZIUS010000182.1:0-274 GCA_964542385.1 uncultured Candidatus Peribacteria bacterium | reverse complement strand
GATATGAATTCAGACTCGCTGCTCACTCGTTATCGGACTCAAAAAATGTAAGTCTCTCTACTCGGCTAGACGGACAGCGTTACTCCTTCACTCGCAGTACTGCGGGTCTTAATATTTCTCGTCTCGACACCTCATTTCGCTACGCTCGAACAGTAAATATTTCTATACATCTATTTCTTTCTACTTCCTTCAATTTCTCTCTACTACTTCTCCATTTACAACATTTACAACATTTACAACGCTTACAACACTTTCACCTCTCCTTACGCTATAT
>CAZIUS010000181.1:0-2077 GCA_964542385.1 uncultured Candidatus Peribacteria bacterium | reverse complement strand
AAACCACTAACCAATCGGATGATTTTACGACCGTAGTGCTTACGACATGAGGAAATGCCTATGCGCATACTGGTTCTTCTGGTGATGGCTATGCGTGGGCACGTGCGTTGTGACATACTATTACGCCATTGTGACCTTCATTGAATAGTTTTTTGACACAAGAAGAACGATTACATGCATGTAGTGGTATTAGTTTTACTGATTCATTACTCATTCAGTGACCAATACACACGAGATGACCAGTTTTGCTGACTCATTTTGGTATTTCGTGACCAGCAGTTTTTGCATTTTCATCACATATTCCGTTTGAGCCAGTGACTAAAGAAAGTCCTTACACAGTTTTATGGAAACCAGATGCAACAAAAGATACCAATACCTGGTTGTGAATAATTACCAATTACGCACAAAAAAAAGAAATTGACAGTGTTTTCCGTGATCATTTTCCTAAAAAATTTGTAGAAAGTATCTTTGCTCAATATAGATATGATCCACATATCATGGTTGGTAATTGTACAAAACAAATCCGTTTAGCTCTTGCTACTTTGTTTGGCGATGGTATACCACTGACATTGATTCAACGTAGACCTTGAGATGAATTTGTTACTGCTGGCGGTGTTTCACTAGATGAAGTAGATCAAAATACTGGACAGTCTCGTAAAGTCACATGATTATTTTTTGCATGAGAATTATTGGATATAGATGGCTATACATGATGATATAATCTTACGAGTAGTCGAGCAACGGGCAGATTGGTATGAAAAAAAATCTGAAATTGAATTTAACAATAAAATAGGTAATCTAATTAATTCTTCTTTATTTAGTAAGCAATATGTATCAAGATTTTTTAACTATTGCACTTCATGCGGTGGCAGGAGCAAATAAAATTACTCTCAATAGTTATTGAAATACACTAATGCATACTTCTGAACTAAAAAATAATGATGAAAGATTTGAAAATGAATATCAAAAATCTCCTGTGACAAATATAGATCAAGAAGTTGAACAGTTTATCAAAAATAGTATTCGTGAAAAATTTCCACATCACTGATTTATAGGAGAAGAATATGGTCATGAAAAACCAAAAGCAACGTACAAACGAATAATTGATCCGATAGATGGGACCAGAAATTTTATAAGATGATTGCCTTACCGAGCTACATTAATTGCTCTTTCTTATAACAACGAAATAATAGTAAGTGTGGTTAGTGTTCCAGTTCTAAATCATCTGGTCTGGGCAACGAAATGATGATGAGCATTTATGAATTATCAGCGCTTATGTGTTTCAAATCATACTTTAGAACAAGCATATATTTGACATAGTAGGCCAAGTTATTTTAAAAGCCTTTGACTTTCAAACCAATATTTCGCACTCTCTGAATCTGTTGCCTATACAAAAAGTTGTATTTCTCGAGATATGATATATGTCGCAACAGGTTCGTTGGATGCGGTAATTGTTGCATGAGGAAATTACTATGATAATGCTCCTTTAAAACTCATTGTCGAAGAAGCATGATGAAAAGTCACCACAATCGACTGAAAAAAATTTGATGAATGGAATACGAGCATGATTGCAAGTAATTGATTAATTCATGATGAAATTGTGAGCATTTTAGCAGAATAGTTACAATAACTATATTTTACCCTTTTTTTATACTATGATTACACCACAACACCTTCTGAATGCTATTTGAAATGAAATTCGTATTTTAAAACATCTTGGTTCAAAAGTTACTGCTGCAAACAAAGACTTTAAACTAACACCAACCCAAAGATCTATTGAGGAATTAGAACACTACATTATTTCTTCTTTTCCAGCACAAGTACAATTGATGGTAAAGTGAAGTTGGGATGAGAATATTTATAAAGAATTAACGAGTAAATTCGAATGATTTACTTTTGATCAATTTGTTTCAGAATTGGATACCTGTTTTGCAGTAATCTCAGAACAAATAAATACCCTTACCGATGCACAATGGCAAGAAGAGATGACCATTCGAGGGATGAACTGACCAAGAACAAGATTTTTAAATGATTATGTGCTCACCTTTTTATGAGCATACAAAATGCAATTATTCTT
>CAZIUS010000180.1:0-2084 GCA_964542385.1 uncultured Candidatus Peribacteria bacterium | reverse complement strand
AGATGAAATACAACGATATACTGATAAATTTTATTGTCCAAAAGATAATATTTCTGTTCCTGAGTTTACACCACAGCATTTTTCACCAAATAGACAAGAATGAGCATGTACCAGTTGTCACGGATTGGGTGAGGAACTTGCGGTAGATTTTAATAAAGTGATTGATCCGTTTTCGCCATATCTCCAAGCAGTATTGCCTTGGCGTGATTCTTCCTATGGACAAGCAATTCTAAGCAAGCTCGCGCAAAAATATGACATTGATTCTCGTGTTTTGTGGAATGAGTTGCCATGATGGTTTCTGGAAGTAGTGATGAATGGTGATGACGAACTCTTGAAAGTAAGTACATGATGAGGAAAGTTTTTTAGTTTGTACTACAAAGGTATTCAAGATGTCTTAACAGCACAATATCAAAAAGGTATCCTCACGGTTGATTTTCAAGCAATGTTTGATTTACAACCATGTAGTAGCTGTAATGGATCAAAACTAAAGCCAGAGGCAACATCGGTATACCTAATCACATGAAACAAAGAAGATAATGAACAATTGAAAAAGTGAACTGACGCTCAAGAACGTTCTGGTAATCGTGTAAAATTACGTTACGCACAAGATATCAAAAAGAAATGGACGATTCATGATTTACAAACCTTACCGTTGTCTGAACTTATTGTTATTTTGGAAGATTTTAAGGCACATGCGGTGTGATCTGAACTACTCATCTCTCGTATTAGTAAACCACTTATTGAAAGAGTGCGTACCATTACTGATTTGTGATTATGATTTTTGCAAACGATCAGAAAAGTGGAATCATTGTCTGGAGGTGAAATACAAAGACTCAGACTTGCAAAACAGTTGTGAAACAAACTAACCGGTATTATCTATGTTCTTGATGAACCGACAATTTGACTCGATATTGCAGAAATTGAAAAAGTGATACTAGCAGTAAGACAACTCCAAAAGATGGGAAACACAATTGTAGTCGTAGAACATAATGAAGATTTTATCAAAGCAAGTGATTGGATTGCTGAAATCGGTCCTGGAGCGTGAGATTTCTGATGAGAAGTATTGTATAATTGACCATTTGAGACCTTTCTTACACAAGACACGTTGACTGCACAATATATTTCTGGTCGTCTTAAAGTGAAAGCATCCTTTGATCACAAACCATTGAAAGAAGCGATTGAAATTACTGGAGCGTCTCAAAACAATCTCCAAGATATTTCAGTCAAAATTCAACTATGAAGCTTTACGATCATTACGGGATGAAGTGGTGCCGGTAAAACGACATTAATGTATCATACGTTGTTTAAATTTCTGAGTGAAAAACAGCAATTTGTTCAAAGTTTTGTAAGATTACATCTCTTGAAAAAGTGACTCAGCTGGCAAGATATTATCAAAAACCCAGTTTTACAAAGAACAGAATACGAACAGTTGGAAAAGCAAGCAGTAGAAGCATTTTATGATCATCTCAAAGTTAAAAAGATTAGCTGAACTGAACATATTGAAAACGTGCAGTATGTGGATCAATCAAGTATCGGTAAAACACCAAGAAGTTGTCCTGCAACATTTATCGGGGTGTTTGATGATATGAGAAAACTCTAATTTTTGCCAGATACGTATATAGATTGTGAATTGTGTAGATGAAAAAGATATAAACCAGAAATCTTGGATATCAAACGACATGGAAAATCTATTAGTGAACTCTTATCGATGTATGTAATGGACGCACTCGATTTCTTTCAAGATATCTGATTCATTCGTGAAAAACTCCAACTTATGGTAGATATTGGTTTGTGATATTTGCGTATGGGTCAACCAGCACATACGCTTTCGGGTGGTGAATCACAGAGACTTAAATTAGTAAAACATCTTTTAAAAATTTACAAAGGACATACGGTGTACTTTCTTGATGAACCTACGGTCGGACTCCATCCAAACGATATTGAGAGATTATTGAAGGTATTAAAGAAGTTTCTTGACAATGGTGACACCGTTTTGATGATTGAACATGAAAAAAACTTGTTACAGTTTGCTGATAAGGTTATTAGATTGGAGGATGGCAAAGTAGTGAAAAATAATGAATAAT
>CAZIUS010000179.1:1756-2086 GCA_964542385.1 uncultured Candidatus Peribacteria bacterium | reverse complement strand
ATTTGATCATCACATTTGAATATCTCATCACATTTTACTCAAGTATGATTGCTTTAAAGCATCATCAATTTCATATCCATATTTTGCAATTATCTCTCTATGTTCAGCAAGCGTAATATCTATGTATGTAGGATACATACTTTCAACATTTGTCATTCTCCTAATAAACTCTTCATGTCATATTGTTTTTCTAATTTTCATTATACCTCTGATAAGTTCTTCTCTTTTTTCATACAGATTTCTTACATCATGAGATGAAAACAATTCCCACTGTACAGGCAATCAAGCAGTAAATACATCTACAATTTCAGCACTAATAAAATCATCTAC
>CAZIUS010000179.1:0-1704 GCA_964542385.1 uncultured Candidatus Peribacteria bacterium | reverse complement strand
GGTTCAAATGTAAACATATATGACGGTTTTAATATATATCAAATCAACTAAAATCACTGACTCAATTCATTACACATCTATAAACTAAAGCACTCTTCTTATTTCTTCAATAGTTGTTTTACCATCCAACATTTTGAGATATGCATCCTCTTTCATAGTCAGATATCATCATTGACGTACTGCTCCATATAATTCCATAGTCGTCTTACCATCTACAACCATTTGTCTGAGATCAGCATTCATTTCTAGTAGTTCAATTGCAGCTAGTCTTCATTTATATCAGTCTGTTTGACATTCATCACATCCAACTGCATGGGGAACTTTTTCTGTAAATTCTAATTTCATACGAGGCGACACATCATGTATCGTTGCCATAATTCATTTAATTTCTTGTGACTCTGCAACTGATGCTTCTCTCCATGTCATACACGTATGTAATTGACGTACTAATCTTTGTCACACAACAAGGTTCAATGCAGGTGCAAGCATATATGGTTTAATACCTAAATTAAGCAATCTGGTAATTGCTTCAATAGCAGTATTCGTATGTAGTGTTGCCAACACTAAGTGACCAGTCAAAGCGGCATTTAGAGCAATCTCAGCAGTCTCAGCAGTTCTAATTTCTCACACCATAATAATATCTGGATCATGACGGAGAATTGATTTCAGTCATTCTTCGAATGTATATCACTTTGATGCATTGATTTGCGATTGTTCTACACCAGGTAGTTCATATTCCACTGGATCTTCCAATGTAATAATCTTCTTTCCTGGGAGATTTAAGTAACTCAACATACTATACAACGTTGTTGATTTACCAGACCCAGTAGGACCAGTTACCAAAATCATTCCATAGTTTTGATGAAGTTGTCTTTGAACTATTTCAACTTGCTCTTCAGAGAATCATAAATCAGTAAATGTCTTAAATCCATCTTTTGCATCCAAGAATCTCATTACGACTCACTCACCTCTTAGCCCAGGCATGACTGAAACTCTCACATCAATTTTCTTTTGCTGATCAGCTTGTCCTACCATAAAGTCGAATCTTCCATCCTGTGGCATATAGTCAACATTCATTTTAGTTCATGCCATGAACTTAAGTTTCAAAAGATATTTTTTAAATTCAGCGTGCGTAAATTGCAACATAGTTTTCATAACTCCATCCTTACGCATACGCATCATTACTCATTCAACCTGCGGTTGAAAATGAAGATCTGACGCTCATGCTTGAAATGTTAGACGAATAATTTCATTGATAAATTGCCCATCATCCATAGCAGTTCTTTGCCCGTACAAATCTTGCAAGAATTTCTCTGCTGACTTTCATGTCGCAGTTGCATTCGCAAGTAATTGCTTTTGAACCAAAGCTTCTTGGAGTTCTAATTGGTCATACCACAACAATGCTTTATCAAAAGATTGTCAATCTGTATAGTACAGTTTGAACTTAATCTTCTTTGCTGTAAATGTATCCAAGATTTTTTGTAATATATCAGGTTTTTCATTAGTGGTCAAAATCGCAAGGATCGCTCAATCCTTGTCAAAAATGAGAGCTTTAGCTGAAACTGCCTGTGCTTTTGGAATTACTTTTAACACAGAAAAATCAGGCAGTAACGCCTCTACATCTACTTGTTCTAAAATTGTTTTAGTTAATACGTTTTTCATTATGCACGGATGGGATTAAAGTGCTCTTCTATTATAGTGAAA
>CAZIUS010000178.1:0-2097 GCA_964542385.1 uncultured Candidatus Peribacteria bacterium | reverse complement strand
GTCTTGCTGAAATGTCGAAGACAAAAAAAACGATTTATGCTGCTGTTAAATTTGTGGATATTGCAGGTCTTGTTAAATGAGCAAGTAAATGAGAATGACTTGGTAATCAGTTTTTGAGTAATATTAGAGAAGTTGATGCAATAGTTCAAGTTGTTCGTCATTTTACAACCAGTGAAGTGGTTCACGTTGAATGAACGACAGATCCTTTGCGTGATGTTTCAATTATCAATACAGAACTAATTTTTGCCGATATACAATCTATTGAAAAGAAAATTCCTGATCTCGAGAGAAGATTGAAAACAAATGATGCAGAAGCAAAAGCACAAAAAGCATTTTATGAACGTTTACTGCAACACCTCATGGATGGGAAATTGTTGATAGAATTGCTTGATTCATTGAATTCTGAAGAATTGTTATGGACCAAACAATTGCAATTTTTGACGTTTAAACCATTTTTGTATGCAATCAATGTCGATGAAAAAGAATTGATTAATGCAGAATTGATCAAAAAAGAGTTTGCTGAAAAATTATGAGCGCCAATAGCGATTGTTTGCGCGACGTTTGAATCACAACTTATTGGAATGGATCAGGAAGAGAAACAGCTTTTTATTGAAGAGTTGTGATGAGAAGTACCAACATTGAATGATCTTATTCGTCTTGCCTTTGATACGGTTGGTTTGATGTATTATTTTACGACATGAGAAAAAGAAACAAGAGCGTGGACTATTAAAAAATGATCGACAGCGCCACAAGCTGCAGGTGAAATTCATACGGATTTTGAAAAGAATTTTATTAGATCAGAGACAGTGAGTTATGATAAACTCATCGAAGTTTGAAGTCGATCAGCAGCAAAAGAAAAATGATATCTCAGAATTGAATGAAAAGACTATATCATGCAAGATGGTGATGTTTGTAACTTCAGAATTGGAGGGTAGACTGAGATCTGACTTTTGAAATTAGAATTCAAACATCAAAAATTTATACGTCATGTTGGCGATAGTGAAACATCCATAATGAATGATAAGGTTTGTCCTGGATCCTTCGGTTATCGCCTCAGGATGACGTAACTATACTGAATCGCCATGACCTAGGTCTGGGAGTTCAGTTACCCTTACAGCACAAGTACAGTCTGGTAATTGAAAATCAAACAAATGCTTCTCGCTTAAAATATTTATGCTTTAGTACAAAGATTCAAAGCGGTTTAGTATAAAAAATAGAATATATGCATATCAAAACTCAAAATTCTGAACTACAGTTTTTTCTTGATTTTTTCAATATTTTCGTTGATTTCTTCTACATCATCACTAATCCCTTCAACATCCTCATTGATTTCTATGATTTCAGATTCAATTTTTCAGATTTGATGAGAATGATTTTTGATGTGCGCTTTTACCAAAGTAGTTATTCTTTGTTCTACGATAAATCATCCCAGAAAAACAAAAAGAGGAATTCATGTGAGTGCATAAATAATAGTCAGTATTTTTCAGATGTGTGATTGTGGTACAATATCACCATATCACACCGTTGTCATAGTCATCATGACAAAATAAAATGAATCAAAGAGACTATGTCATTCTATGACATGAAAAAAAAGAGCTCCGCTAATAATTATTGTAAGTAATATTGTTACTCCATAGAGCATTTTTTCTCTATTCATTTCATTTTTTAGTGTATAGCTGTTCATTACGAGAGAATAAAGAAATAAAGTATTAAAAGTATACTGAAAAATTGCAATGATGCAAAATTTTGCCCTATAAAATTTGACAAAAAGATGAAATAATATATAATAAATTATTATTTTATCTTTTTATTGAAACATGATTAGTCAAATGCAATCATTTTTTACTGGACACCCTTTTTCTGAACTTGCTTTTTTGATAGCGGTCGTCATTGGTATGAGTTATGTTATGAAAGTGTTGAAACAACCATTACTGATTGGATATATTATTTCTTGAATTGTAATTTGACCGAGTGTCCTTTGACTTCTTCATCATACTGAACAGGTTCAAATGTTCTCTCATTTGGGTGTTGCATTACTACTGTTTATGGTCTGATTATGACTCAATCCCGCATTAGTGAAAGATTTGGGTAAAGCGT
>CAZIUS010000177.1:0-2102 GCA_964542385.1 uncultured Candidatus Peribacteria bacterium | reverse complement strand
CAGAAATGAATGATTAAGTGATAATGTCGTAGTGGCGGACACGGTCCGCCATTATGAAAATATTTATGCGTTTTGATGAATAATGAATGATAAATTTCTTTAAAAACACTTAGCGAGAGCTAAGTGTTTCTAGGGAGCACCGTTTCTTTATTCTTGCGGTGGAATTACAGTACATGTTGCATGTTGATAGGTAAGTGGTGATGAATTTCATCCTGCATCTACAAAGGTTCCATTAAAACATCTTCTCCATTGACGAAGACAGGTGTCTGCACCATCTCATGCAACAGCTTGCACTGAAGGCTCTTGATAGAGAGTAATTGATCATTCATGAGCTACTTTTGTGCCGTTTGGAGCGGTACATGCTGCAGGAGGAGCGATTTGACAGCTACAAGCGCTTCATGCTGCAGGACTGAGAACACCATTTGAACACGTACTCGTTATTTTTATGTCGTTACATACTTGGCCATTTGCATAAGGGATTATACTTTGTCAAAAAGTAACTACTTGATTTCCATTTTGAATAGGACCACACGCTGATTCACAGTTTGCAGGTTCCGCAACACGACAACTTGTAGAAACTCATAAAGCAACATCTCACGCGTTGCCTTTTGTTCAATATCTTATCGATCCAAATGAACAAACGATACTCACTTGTTCACATTCTGTGCCAAATGGAGCTACAGCTTGTTTGTATGCTGTTCATTGTTTACCTGGTTCTCGACGTGCTCATCCAAATGGAGCAGGACAATTTGGTTCATTTGGAGAAGTAGTCGTTAGTGGAGCAGATACAGGTTGAATTGATGGTTTATTTGCTGTCGTTGTCGTTGTCGTAATTGTGGGTTTTTTAATTTCAGGTTTTGGGTCAGCTGCAGGAGCTACAGCAACTGGTTTTATTTCAGGTTGTTTATCGAGGCAAGGACATTCTGGACAAGCAGTACCAGTTCAGATGATTGTTCATCATGTTTGCGTAGGACAACTTGATGGACAACTTAGATAGGTGTATGTATCATCACCATCAACTTCGCCATCGGTACAGTTTCTCGTTTGTGATTCACATGCTTGTTTGGTTTCATCAAAACTATAGAACTCTTGACTGGTCCCGTGTGCAAAAACAAATGAACCGACTTCACAATTTTTTGGTGTGTCTAATGTACAGTTTTTTGCTGGAAGCGGTTCTTGTTCTACTGATCGTGATCAATTGTTACATACAGTTGATCTACTTTCACATCATCAACTAGCAATAGATCATGTTTCAGTTGTAAACGAAAGAAAAACTTGTCCATGTTCAATTGTATCTCATCGAGGTGTTGTACATGGCTGACCATTTGCAGAAAGCGTATCAGTAACTGCTGTAGGAGCTGTACCAGGCAAGTTAAGGAGTGCAAAAAATCACGGTAATAAGTTATTTAATTGGGCATATATGAGACTCAAGGTACTTAATAATGCGGTGATAATAATTAAGAGGAGTGTTCTCATAGAAAAAAGTAAAATAAATACTTAATAGATACTAAGTTTTTCCTTATTCTCAAGAGGTAGCGAATAACAAGGGTGATTTGTGTTTGACATGTTTGGAAAATTATAGATACTTTGCTTCAGGGAGAATTCCTTGATTTTCTTCAACATTCAGATCGATGAGTGGGAGTTGTTTTAAACCTATCATTGATCCTAGTATGCTGGTAGGAAAGGAAAGTAAACGATCATTAAGTTCTCTAGCAGTATTGGTAAAAAATCTTTTTTCGGTACTGAGTCATGAATCAATTGCAATTATTTTTTTTCAAACAGCGTCATTGGAAGGAATTCATTGACTATAGTGAATTAACGCATTGAGCGACTTAACTTTACTTTCCATTGTTTTTGCATTGAGACAATGAGAAAGATATTCGGAAACGTTTTCATCATTTAATGGTGCTATTTTTTTACTCCAAACACTAAAAATCGTTTCGAGTGTGTTTTCACATGTTTTTTGTAAGTGAACGAGTGTATTGTACAGTGAGATAACAACAATTGCACAGATAATTGCTATGATGAATAATACTAATCAAAGTCATATAACTATATACATTGGATATGTTAGCAAGTAAATAAAGAAACAGTAGTGATCT
>CAZIUS010000176.1:1805-2106 GCA_964542385.1 uncultured Candidatus Peribacteria bacterium | reverse complement strand
AATATGGTTGTATTCACAACAGCACGTTCAACGGAACCATCAGGTCTATCACAAAAAGCATAACCTTGGGCAATAATTTGTCTATAGGATGCTGTCTTATTGATAGTCACCTTAGCGCAACGGCTTGTTCCATCGCCTAAGTTCATTTTCATTTTAAAACTAGACGTCCTTCCCTCTTCAACTGTAAATCCATCTAAAAGAATATGCTCAAAAGTTGTTGTACTAACCTCAAAAGCTGAATATGCCGGAGAAGGGTCAAAAATAACTGATTGTCCACATTGTATATCATGAAGTGTTGTTG
>CAZIUS010000176.1:553-1676 GCA_964542385.1 uncultured Candidatus Peribacteria bacterium | reverse complement strand
CCTGCCATTCTGTGACTGTTTGTGTAAGTAAGTGTATCATTCATTATCAACTCTGCTTCACTTTGATAATTATTTGTTGTTGTTGCATATGGGAAAATTCCTATACCATTTATATCAGAATATGTTTCATCTATCATTGCTGTACACAATACTGCATTATCTGCAGCATAGTAAGCCACTTGACTCTGTCTTGATAATTTTGAAAAATAAAGCTGTTTAACAAGTATCGATGAAACACTTGTAGTGATTAAAATCATAATTGAACAAATGAATAATGTATATGGTAATACGAATCCATATTTACTCTGTAAAATTATTTTTTTATAATAAAAGTTATATTTCATATATATTTATGGTCGTGCGTGCAAAAAATCAATAACTTCTATATTTCGATTTGCTCCATTTGAACGTTTAAAAGACATCCGTGCTGTTATTCGTAAATCATCATGATATTGTGGTGAACCTATTTCAAATGTTGGAACTGAATCAATAATTATTTTGCGAGTATAATAAGGATTCGAAAGTAGAGTTGCTCCAGCTTTATGAGCAGGAACATTACCACAAACATAAAATCTTCGTAAGGTGTCTAATGTTACACTATTTACAGTCATTGGTGCAATCATAAGAGAAAAGGAAGAACAATTAGATCCTGTTGTTGTGGTATATTTTTGAGGAGAAGAAGTAAAATTTTCTGACATATCAATAAAATCATATGCACATCCATTTGGTAATGCACATGTTGGAAGATCGGTAAGTAGTCGTGCTTTAAAAAGTCGCCACGCTGTCTCTCCTATTGTTTCACCTGGTGATGGTTGTGATGCATCACATGGAGCTACTGCATTCATACATGCTATATACATAGAATCGTATTGATTATGCAATAATTCAAGTGACTCTTCAGCAAGATAAGTAACTGTCATAATATCTTTTGTCTGTCGTGCGTATACAGAAGAATTAACCGCCACACTTAATGGTCCAATAATAACTGCAGAAATAATTGCAATTGAAGCAAGGGTCTCGAGTAATGTAAATGCCTTAATTTTTCTTACCTCACCATATTTATTTTTGAAAAAGAAAAAAATCATATATTAATTATCAATCTGTCTTGAAGAAATACTTGTTT
>CAZIUS010000176.1:0-428 GCA_964542385.1 uncultured Candidatus Peribacteria bacterium | reverse complement strand
ACACTTATATCTTTAGTACTACTTGTTGCTGTATTTGCCCCTGTTACATAGAAAACAAGTGACTTAATAACTACATCATCTCCTGTTATTTGATATGTAGAGGTTGCTCCACCAATATATTCATCTTTATACAAAACACCGTTAGTTGATAGATAGTACGCAACTCTATCAAACTCCCCTGTAAATGTATTTGGTTTAAAAAATAAAACAGTACCACCCTGATTAGCAAATGTACAATTTTTTCGTAATGTTGAACTAGCTGCTAATAGTGACACATCACAATGATAATCAGTGCCGTAACGAATTTCACGAGTCATTGTTTCCATTGAAAGATTAACATTATCAAGTATTGATTGTGTTTCTTGAAGTTTTACATTAATTGCTTGTGTTGTTAAAAGTGTACCTGCAGAAAGAGTCATAACAGCAGA
>CAZIUS010000175.1:0-2117 GCA_964542385.1 uncultured Candidatus Peribacteria bacterium | reverse complement strand
CACACTATCTCGCGATCGCAAGGGAAAAATGCGAACTCATTCACCTCCTCTTGAGACTCCTGAGAGATCTTCACGCGATACCATTGAATGATTTTGCATCACTTCAGATCCCTCTCGTATCTATCGGAAAACAACTCACCTGATGGCTACAGTCTGTTGAAAAAAAGTGATAAAGTGATGAAGTGATAAAGAGGTCACAGCCTTCACTCCTAGACGTTCTGGACGAGGAAGAGCCCCGCTTTGTAGTCATGAAGGTTGTCCTTGTAGATGTTCCTGATAAACACGCAACGTCTCAATCTGAGACAACTACGGTAGATTCAATCCACATCTTTCATCCACATTGATTCAAACAAATCAGGGTTTATCATCTGCAAAATATACAATTCATCATCTTGAGTTTTTACATCTAGATCTTTGAAATTTTCTCTGATCCAAGCACGCATTGTATTAAGTTGCTCCATAGATAATAATGAAAATTCACCAAATTGATCACCATGTGCATCGAGATCTCTTTTAAATACTGTTTTTGTTCATCTTTCTGAGTTTCATTGATGATCATCTAGTCAGTAACTCGATTGAAGTTTATCGCCGAATGCATCTTGTAACGCTTTTTCTTGCACTGCCTTACTCGCAGTTTTCAACCCACCGAAACTTACCCCATCAGCATCTTCTTTGATCAATCATTTAATTCTGAGCTCTTCTGCTCTTGCTGATCGTTTTTCAATACGTTCTACATGCTTTGTATCGTTTTCTTTTGCATAGTCTACCATCGAATTTCTATATGCTGCGTGAGGTGATTCTAGATTGAGTTTTTCTTGTAAATCTTTCAGTTTTGATGCTTTGATTTGCTCTTCTTGTTTGCGTTCCTCTATAGTACGTTCAAATTCCTTCTGTTTCGTTGCAAAATCATCTTGTATTAATTCAGTTTCTGCTTTATGATCAGCTAGTTCTGCTTCAAGTCAAGCAACATTTTTTACATCTTCACCAAGTTTTTTCCATTGATCCTTCAATTCTTGATAAACAGGATATGAACCTTTGAGTTCTGCATATAACTGATGAGCCTCTTGAGTCAACAACTTAGCAATATCTTTCTTTCATTCAGAAAAATATTTTGCAGCATCTCTTCTCAAGTCTTCTATCTTATGAATTTTAGCTTGCAATTCTGAATCACTCATTTTTTCTTTGAGATTTATTTCATCCTGATATCCTTTCGGAAGAGTGGTTGGTTTCATGAGTTTTGTAAAAAATAAATTGAATAGTATGAGTATAAACAAAAAAGTTGAAAAATGCAAATTTTACCGTGTAAAATTTATAAACGAAAAACTATCAGATGTATTTTTTGCATTATCCACACCTCTTCCCTATACTTACGGTATCATTCATTTAAAACACAATTATGCTACAGGAATTTTATGAACAAGATTGAATTAGGATTGACATAATAAAGGCACCCAGATGTGTTGGTGTAATTGATGATGCAAAAAAAAATACCTGCGAATGTTTAAAAAAATTTCTCCAACTCTATGAAACATATGTGCAAAAAGATGACTCAGAAGAAGCACGAGCACAAGTTTTGGTAAATAAATCAAAAAATGTTAGCCTTGGACATCCCATAGGTAATCAAAATTGAAAGATTGCAATTAAATATTGTGGTAGTTGAAAAATAGAACTCTTAATTACTCGTAGCGATGGTGAGCTTTTTGATGAAAATTATTTACAAACAAACACAAAAACAATTTGTGAACAAGTAATAAAAATTATATGAGATACTGATATCTATCATATCAAAAACAGCTCGCAAATGGAATCTGTATCTTTCACTCCAGAGGGTGCACTGCTTACATTGGACAGGTGATTACCTCCTTCAGAAACAAAACGTTTTATCCAATAATCTCGTCAATAATACCATACGCTAATGCTTCTTGAGCAGAAAGCCATTTATCTCTATCCATATCACGTTCAATCACTTCTAGCGATTGTCCAGTTCTCTCTACAAAGATACCGTTGATCATATCTCTAATTTTAACTCATTCTTCAACAGCAATTCTCGTGTCTGAAATTTTTCCTTGAGCACCGTGAGATGGTTGATGGATCATGATGCGTGAATGCTTCAATGC
>CAZIUS010000174.1:0-2117 GCA_964542385.1 uncultured Candidatus Peribacteria bacterium | reverse complement strand
CTCCTAATGAGCAACTCTGCGTTCGAATCGCGGTGGGGACAGAATAGAATCAAGATTCTAGACTTCAGACTCTAGATTCCAGACTCAAAAATCAAAATGCTTACTTTATAGTTTTTTAGTTTATCTGTGCCAATGAGTTCTACAACATGGGTAGGTGCATATCTTATCCTTTGTCGATTGTTACAAATAGTCTTAGAATTGAGTAATCAATGATTTATACTTCTGTTTCTCATAGGAGCAGCGATTATTTTTATAGTTACTTCATTGACGCATACTCACGATGTTGATGCAGAAGAAGTCGCGATAAAATCAGTAGAAAATATTGAACAAAAAGTAACAGAAATCGTTGTATGAGAAGAAATTGATCAACCAAAGACTCCAGCAGAAAATTCAGTTTCCTGACATAAGGCTCCGGAGGGGTTTTAAAATAATTATATTAAATTAATATTGACTTTATATTATATTTAATTATAAAATTATCATATTCGAAATAAATAAATAAATAAAATTTAAAGTTATGAAATTAAAAATTTGTCTTGTAACAAAACAAGAACCCAAAGATCAGTTTGAAACTGAGCTTGCAAAAATGCCTAAATATCTGTGTATTACTGACCAGGTGTTACCAATAACTCAAGGTAATATCATGAGAGTAGACAAAGATGAGAAAAAGTATTACTTTATGGTTAGAGTAGTTACAAACATCCCATTTTCTAAAGTGACTCTTTATGAGTTAGTAGAAATTGGGCATTATGCGAAGTTATTGTGGCAACTCCGAGATAAGGTGAATACACCTCTATCAATGGTGGATTCTGAGATTGAACTCGTCACAGACCAAAATGAAATAGCGTATATCAATAACCAATCTGCTTTAGAGTCAATGTAATTAATCTATCCTATCACACTAAACCCTTTCTCCACGTCTTCATAGACGTGGAGTTTTTTGTCTTGGATGACTCGGATTATATTACTCACTTGACTCAAGAAATCCCTATCATGAGAAATAATGATACTGACGCCGGAGAATTGTTGTAACATCATAGTAATGCTTTCTTTGCTGAGAATATCGAGATGGTTGGTCGGTTCATCCATGATGATGACATCGGGTTTGTTGAGGAGCATTTTGGTAAGGGCTACTTTTGCTTTTTCTCATCATGAGAGTGTGGCGATTTTTTGTTGTGCTTTTTCTGCACTGACTGATAATGATCATAAAATACCTAGAATTTCTTTCATGCTTGCTCATGGTCAGAGGAGTTCATCCATGATACTGTTTGATCCGTTCATACTTTCTACAATCTGTCCGTAAGAACCGATAATTAGGTTGGGCGTAATTTTGATTGATCCAGTAAGCAGTGCTTCTTCTCACAAGATTGATTTGATTAAGGTCGTTTTACCGACTCCGTTTTTTCCGATGATTCCAATTTGCATCGATTTGGTTACTTCGAGCTTTTTTGGAAGGGTGACGAGAGGAGCGGCTTTTTGATAGCCTATAGATGCATCAAAGAGTGTAAGAATAACTTCTGGCAATCTTTTTTCATGACGTTTTAGTGTAATAGAACGTGCAGTATGCATATCTTCTGGTGCATCGATTTTTTCTAGTTTATCGAGTTGTTTGATGCGGCTTTGGACTTGGGTAGCTTTGCTGGCTTTGTATCTAAAACGATTGATAAAGGCTTCTTGTTGATCGAGATATTTTTGTTGATTTTTGAACTCTTTGGATTGTTGTTCAAATGCTGCAATTTTTTGATCTAGATAGTCGTCATAGTTTCCTTTGTATCGATAGAGTTGATGATTACTTATTTCTACCACTTGATCAAAAACGGTATTCAAAAAACGTTTATCATGCGAGATGCAGATCAACGTCTTTCATCGTGCTTCACAAAATTGCTCGAGAAAAACAATTCCTTCGATATCAAGATGGTTTGTCGGTTCGTCGAGGATAAGGAGATCGACCTGTTGGAGGAGAAACTTTGCTATTTGGACTTTGGTTTGTTCACCACCACTGAGTTGACTGATCGGGAATGCAAGCTGTTCGTCAGTAAATCAAAACCCACGCAGGATTGTTTTTTGAAGATCATATAAGACAAAACCATCGTTGTGCACAAGCCATTCGGTGATTT
>CAZIUS010000173.1:0-2123 GCA_964542385.1 uncultured Candidatus Peribacteria bacterium | reverse complement strand
GTGTTGTTATTAAATACAAATAGGAGCAAAAATGAAATTAGTGTTAAAAGAAGTAAAAGTATATAAATATAAGTGCTTTTTGAATGAACAAAAAGTGGCAATCGATCCAAAAACTACCACTATTGTAGGCATGAATGAGTCAGGCAAGACTTCGTTTCTTTCTGCCATTGCAAAAACAAACTATTTTGATGATAGCGATAACGACTTTAAGTTCGACACTACACATGATTATCCAAGAAACGAATTAATTGATTTCGAGGATGATGAGGATGATGAGGGAAAGATTGTATCTTGTACGTATGTAATTCCAAAAGAGTTAATTGAACAAATCAATAAAGAACTTGAAGTTGATGTATTCAATATCACTGAATTTACTCACAACAGTAATTACCGCAATTCAAAGATAACACTTTCAGGAATTAGAGCAGATGATCGAGCCTTCATAGAACACCTTAGTAAAAATTATGAGCTATCTGAGCCAACTAAAAAAGTAATATCTGAATTAAAAAGTATTGACAAAGTATCTGAATTAAAAGCTGCAGAAGAGGACACTGGTCTTTCAGCATTTAAAGCTGAAATAGCGAAGTATACAAATAACCCTGGCAGTTGGAACGATCTCGGGCACCATATATATATTACATATATACATCCTGCAATGCCAAAGTTCTGGTATTTTGATGATTATTATCCACTAAGTGGGAAAATCAATATCAACAAAATGACCACGTCTCAAGGAATGACCGAACAGGACAAAACAGCACGTGCGCTTTTTGAGCTGGCAAAGATAAAGCCTCAAGACGTTTTAAATGCCCAAACAAATGAGTATGAACGATTTGTTGCATTACTAGAAGCTTCCGCGAATAAAATCACGAAAGAAGTATTCAAATTTTGGACAACTAATACAAATCTTGACATAGAATTCAAAATTCAAGAAATGAAAAACGCTCAAAATCAGTCTGAAAAATATTTGGATATTAGGGTGAAAAGTCAAAGACACAAAATCACACTTCCTCTTGATAGAAGAAGTAAAGGATTCAACTGGTTTTTCTCTTTTATTGTATGGTTTTCAAAAATTCAATCAGATAAAAAATCCGATTATATTCTTTTGCTAGATGAGCCGGGTCTCAACCTGCATGCATCCGCACAAGCGGATCTCTTGAGATTCATTACTGAGCTTGCAGACAAATATCAGATTATATACACGACACACTCACCATTTATGGTGGATTCTGAACATCTAAATCGTGTTCGTACATGTCTAGAAACAGATGCAGGGAGCGTTATATCGGATTCAATTCAAGAAAAAGATCCGAACACTCTTTTCCCACTCCAAGCTGCCCTTGGATACGATATTGCACAAAACCTCTTCATCTCAAAGAAAAATCTATTAGTAGAAGGTCCAGCAGACTTACTCTATTTGACGTTCTTCTCAAATTTGTTTCATAGTCAGAAGAGGACTGGCCTCCAAGATGACATCACAATCGTACCTGTTGGCGGACTTGATAAGGTCACAACTTTCATTTCACTGCTTCGAGGCTCAAAACTTGGAGTAGCATGTCTCTTGGATACTTTTGTTGATCAGAAAGGGAAGCAGAAAGTTCAAGACCTTATATCCCAAAAAATAATTAAGGATAAGCATATTAGATTCTTCGATGAATTTGTTGGAAACAGTAACAATGTTGCTGATATTGAAGATCTTTTCGATAAAGATGAGTATCTCAAGTACTTCAACCTTGCGTTTGCTGGAGAGTACCAAGAAATCAAAGTTTCTGATCTAGATAATTCAATGCCAACTATTCTCAAACAGATCAATAAAGTAATAGGTAAGGATAGATTCAATCATTACCGCCCAGCAAATAAACTCAACCAACTGAGTCCAAAAGCAAGCGACTTCTCAAAAAAGACACTCGATCGTTATGAAAAAATTTTTATTGAGATCAACAAGCTATATTAACTATCGTATGCCAAACAAAACAGAGGAGTCAATCAGTAATCCGCACGCTCATTTCAGACGTTCCAGAACCTCTAGGTTATGGAACATGTAGCATAATTAATACATTTTCCATATTCTAAAAAGTGTTCAAAAAATATAAAATGCAAAGTTCAATAAATGTTAAGGTATT
>CAZIUS010000172.1:0-2125 GCA_964542385.1 uncultured Candidatus Peribacteria bacterium | reverse complement strand
TTTTTTTGATCCAGCCGGGACTCGAACCCGGGACCATTAGCTTAAAAGGCTACTGCTCTACCGACTGAGCTACTAGATCATCAAATAAGGAGAATAGCTCCTTATAGAAGACCAGAGCATTAGAATTGATCTCTGTATTTTTTATACATCTTTGAAGAGATTTTAATCGTTACAGGAAGTCAGTCCATCATTACTGTTTTTTTGATAAGATTAATTTTGAATTTTCTTTTCGTTTGTCTCATACTGTGAGATCTATTATTTCCTGTTTGTGTTCATCTTCATGATAACATACATACTCTAGCCATCTGAATTAATAATAAGTAAAAAATTTATATGATTATGCAGCAGGTGTTGCAATTACTTCTTCATCTTCTTTAGCTACTTCGTTGATCAAAGAAGTAACAACTACCGCTTCCGCATCTTCATCTATTTCAACATTTGCATTTACTTTCAAATCGCTCACGTGAATAACTTGTCATTCATGTTCAATATGAGAAATATCAACTAAAATATCATGCGGAAGATCAAGTGGCAATGCAGTAACTTGAATCGTTTGCATAACTACTTGTACTCTTCATAAACCAAGTTTTTCAAATTGAGAAACACCGGTAAGAAGAACAGGAACTTCAGCGCTTACTTTTTGATCTTTATTTACCGCAAGAAATTCTACGTGTAAGAGACGATCTGTAACAGGATCTACTTGAATATTTTGGAACAAAACAAGTTGATTGATACCATCACCAGTAATTTCTACTGGAGTACTCATTCATGCTGCTTCGTACGTTCTAATCAATTGTAATTTTGGCGCACAAACATGTAATGGAGTAGCAAGATTTTTTCCATAAATAACCGCAGGAATAATCCCCTCTTTTCTCAAGTCTTTTACTTTCTTTCATTGCATATCGCGAGTTGATACCGTAAGTTTCATATCAATAAGAATAGATAATAAATACTATATTAAGTAATAATTACGCAGAAGCATTTTCTGTTTCATCACTATTATTTTCAGCAACTTTTTCAACAACTTCTTCAGTTGTTTCTTCAACTACTGCTACTTCTTCAGCAACAACTTCTTCCGTTTCAGCAACTGTTTCTTCAACTGCAACTTCTTCTGAAGAAGCAATAATTTCATCTGCAGTTTCTTCACTAATTTGTACATCCTCATTACTTTCCAAAACTTCAGCGAGAGCAGGAATTTCAGCAGCAAGATTTTCTTTTGCTTGTTTGAACAGATCAAAACCTCTTTGTTCAGCAGTAATCAAACTTTTTAATTTAGCATCTTTTCAGATTTTGTGTCTCATGTAATATAATTTTGCTCTAACAACTTTATAGACATCCAAAAGAAAGACATGGTCAAAATTTGGAAATGACAATGGGTAAATTTTTTCAATGGTCAATCCAGATGTTTTTCATCTAATAGTAAATGTTCCATCCGCATGATTTGGTTTTTTAACTTTAATAACCAATCATTTGAATTTCCAAATTCTTTGGTTATTTCATTCACCAATCTTTTCATGAAGTTCAACCATCATACCAGCCTTGATAGGAAGAAGATGATATTGTTGCGCACGTCTAAGTGCTTGTAATCTTTGTACGTTCATAGTATCAAACAATAAAACAAAAATATTTAACAGAGCAAAAAAATTACCCTTTTCTTTTTACAACCTCAGCTTTCCACTTTCTTTGTTGTTGTACTTGATTTCTAATGCTCATAACGACAACCTTTTCAACTCTTACAAGAGCCTTATTAAGTTTCTTCTTTGCATTTGTTTTTAATCTACCCATAATACAAGAAATAATAATATATAAAAAATTATGCACTAATTAAATCAATTTTCACACCCATACGAATCAATTTTGCACGAGCAAATTTTTTCGCGTTAGTGATCCAAAGTGTTGTTCACTCAGTTTGCTCTCTTCTGAGCAATCTTTGTCGTGTTTTAATAGCGTTTGGATATTTTTTACCTGATTTTATCTGTTTTCTCGAAGGATTCTGATGCACGTGCATTGGTTTCCCTGATTGATTTCTTGAAGGCATTTGAACAAAGTAGTAAATAAATATTTGAAATTTGATTTTTGAAATTTGATTTTTGAAATTTGATTTTTAGTTTCTAAATTCAAATTT
>CAZIUS010000171.1:0-2138 GCA_964542385.1 uncultured Candidatus Peribacteria bacterium | reverse complement strand
AAAATGCCAGATGAACTACTGCAAACGTTTATCGTTGTTGCAAAACAGATTGCACAAAAAATCGAAAATAGTTTTGATGATGTAGGAAGAGTGTGATTGATTATGGAATGAACCGGTATCGATCATGCACATATCAAACTTATTCCGATGCATGGAACAGAACACATGAAGCAATGAGTTCGAAAACAATATCTCAGCAATGAAACACCACGATATGACATCTATCCAGGATACCTTACATCACATGATGGTCCCAGAGCTGATGATGCAATGTTACAGAAGATTAAAAATATGATTATAAATTCTGAAAATCACGATTAGATATTCACAACGATTTTACAATTTCTTTGATCACTCATTTAGAAATAGTTTTTCATGCATGCTTTGGCACAAGAATATGAACTAAAGTCTCTGGATGAAATCGTAATTCATGAGATCATTTTGCTTGCCTGTCCAAAATAAATCACATTTTTGTGATTTTTGAAATGATATCCTTATAGGTATAGTTCATAACTCCCATACGATTATAGTGCAAATTCTAAACGAGAAAACGGTAAGTCATTAAGTTGTTTAGATTTTTTATACAGATTAATTAATGTTTCAGATTGGTTTGAAAAACGTTTCTTAAATGAAGCAACATGCTCAGTTACTTCCAAAAGGTTCTGCACACATTGTTCCATAGATTCTCCTTGTGCATAAATTCAATCAATTCAGATTAGTTTCCCAAAAAAAAGATCATTATTTTCTTTTGTAATAACAATTTTCATGGCTAGATTTTTGAATAAATATTTGTATACACTATATAATCTTATTATAAAGAATAAATTTCCATATACAAGAAAATTTTTCATTCCCCATCTCCTATGCAAATAACTTCAGCGACGTTCGTAACCTCTGCACCAAAACGACAACTCTGCCCTCCTGCTGATCGTGATGAATTTGTTTTCATCGGAAGAAGTAATGTCGGTAAATCATCGTTGATTAATATGCTTTGTGGCAGAAAATGACTCGCAAAGATCAGTGTAAAACCATGAAAAACACAACTCATCAACTATTTTTCAATAACAAGTCAGGACGAAGAAAAAAATGAAAAAAATCGATATCTTGTCGATCTTCCTGGATATGGTTATGCAAAAGTTTCTCACAGCGCACGTCTCGACCGAGAAGATATGATTACAGACTACTTTCTAAATAGACCCTCGATTACACAAATTTGTGTCCTGATTGATATCAGTATCACACCTCAAACATTAGATCTTGGATTTATAAAATGGCTTACAGAAAATGATCTTCCACGAACAATTGTTTTTACCAAAAGTGATAAAACCAACCAAAGTACTCTGCATAAAAACATCAAAACATTTGCCTCACTACTCAGTGAAAAAATCGCACCACATCCACTTCCTACCTATTTCATCACGAGCAACGCCAAAAAATATAGCACCATGAAATTACTTGAGGCGATTCACTCTTTAATTGCAGATGAATAGATGATGTCAATAAATACTCCCTATAACACATTTCATTATCTTGATGATGCACACAAACAAAGCATTATACAAGCAAGAATAGCATTAAATCAAACATTATCTCTTGAGAAAGAAGACATTTTATCTAGATTTATTTTAAAAGATATTTTTGATGAATGATATTGGCTTATGGATCTTATGTTAAATAAAAAAGTATGATATGTGAGTTTTAGTAGTATAAGCAATGGAGTTATTGATATTACCAAATATGGTATTGAACCAGAATATCAATGATATGGCCTTTCTACACTATTATTATGACTTTTTTGTACCAAATGAGCTGCAAAAATTGGAAAAATAAATAATTTGAATATAATTTGAATAAATATCAAAACAGCACTTTTAAGAACAGAAATCACGCAATCAAGTTTCAAATACTTTGAAAATAATAATTGAGTAATAGCAAACCCTTGCATGGATACAATTGTGAATAGTATTCACCAAAAAATGCAAACACCTCATGAAGCCATCCTCACAGCAACCAGTCATATTCATATTTGAAGATTTGCTTTATAATTCAAGTATTCATTCTATTTCCTTCTATTTCTTCTCCATTTACAACGCTTCCTCCATTTACAACGCTTCCTCCATTTACAACGCTTCCTCTAT
>CAZIUS010000170.1:609-2161 GCA_964542385.1 uncultured Candidatus Peribacteria bacterium | reverse complement strand
ATCATCGAAACGACAAGCGAAGCAGCGACGGAGGAGCTGAGCAATAAGTGAGGTGTTGTTGTACATTGCTTTGCGCGGAGTTCGATGATGAGCGTCGGATTTTATTTTTTTACTACGTAGCTGAGTTTGCGAAGGAAAAAAAATAATAAAGAAAAAATAATAAAGAAAAACTGGATCCTTCGCAAGCTCAGGATGACGTACTCAATAAATAAACCTACTTACGCAACTTCACTTCACACACTTCAAGCGTTACCAATTGTTTCCGCAAAACATAGAGCAAAAGACAAATACCTGCTATTTTGAGTTCTAATCAATGTCGAGGAAGTAATGCTACTGTGGATGCAAGTCCTACATATGACGCAACACTGAGCGCACACGCAGGACATCACGCAACCAAGACTCATAAAAATCATCAGATGCCTCACAATGCGGTATGTTTTTTGTTGTGATCACCAAAATAGGAGATTTTATAAATGACGGTCGCAACAAACAATCCAAATAAAATTGAAAAAAGAATATATAATACAATATGAGTTAGAGCAATATTATGTCATAAATTTCATGATGCAAGTGCAAAATCTGTCATCCACCATCATACAATGATTAGGATTGCTGTGGTAAAAAACCATACTCGACGTGCACGAGATGATTTGATCAGATGAAGAAATGATTGTTTAACAATGTTCCACTGCATACAAGACGCTTATAATTAAAAATAACAGCGTAAGTATACTCAAAACAAAGCAAAAATGCAACTATTGAGACAGTAAAATAAACAGTAAAATAAATATTATTCAATGGAGACAATATAGCAACAATGCATGCTTTGAAATCCAAAGCACTACTGCATCTATTCTAGGTGTGATATGCAAGATAGCATTCTGTTTTGCAAGCAACGTCATCAAAACACACAAAAGCAACACTACTCATCATAAATAAACCCATGTATTTTCTGGAAAAGGAAACACACTAACCATAAAGAACATATACAAGACAACCAACAAATAAGCAATCGGTAATGTTATGTTCATAGGTTTCGTGCGAATTCGTCGTCACACCAATCCAAAAACTAGTGACCATGTTCAATAATCGACGAAAGACATACTTGCTGATCACAGAAGAATACTCATCACACAAACAGCAATCTGCAATCGCATTGATTGTTTGGTGAGTCGTCACAACACTACTCTCGTAAGTGCAATTGCTAATAAAATATTGAGCACAGGATCGAGTGGAACTCACGCTCGCATTCATCACCAAATTACTGCTTGTAATCAACCTCAAATAATTCGTAATCGTTTTTTTGCTCTGTAGGATCAATTATACCCTACCAACATAAGAAACAACGGAAATGCTAATCTTCCTACTATTCTAAGCCATATTTCATCTGGAAAAACAAAATATCCAACATGATCTATTATCATGCTCAGTAACGCAAGTATTTTTATATAATCGTAGAGATTTGGTCTTTTCATCATACAAATCAACTAATGGTTATGATCATTCATATCCATAACGTGTGGCATTACAACTTGTTTATTACGAAGCCAGC
>CAZIUS010000170.1:0-454 GCA_964542385.1 uncultured Candidatus Peribacteria bacterium | reverse complement strand
ACTGCTCCTTCGTGATGCACAATCATATCAGTCGTTCGCATCGTATCGATTTGTTTGCTGTCTGTAATTCCTATAGTTGGTCTCATCATGAGATGGTATGTTTTTCCATGATCTATTGATGGATTTGGATATCGTTGTTGCAACCAAGATTGCATCAGTGCGATCTCTTTGTTTTGCGCTTCGATTATTGCGTTTCATAATGTTTGAAGTTGCGGATCAGATGTTGTTTTTAGCAGTTCTGTAGTCGTATCGACCGCTTCTTGATGATGAGGAATCATGAGTTGAATAAATGATAGTTAATCGATAAACATTTCACCAAGATCCATTTCTGGCGCTTCCGGCGCCTCGACCCCGCCGCCCTGCCGGGCGCCCGGGTGGTGGTGAAGTTCGACTCCGGCGACCCCGCGTTGCTCGAGCTGCCCCTGGGCAAAGGCCGGCTCGTCGTCCTAGCCAC
>CAZIUS010000169.1:0-2190 GCA_964542385.1 uncultured Candidatus Peribacteria bacterium | reverse complement strand
TCGATACAACACAAATCCCTCGAATAGCAACCAAAAAATCGACAGATCACACTCGTTTTGCTATGATTCATAAAGAGGCAGGTCTTATAAAAAAACTCAATGACCATGCTCTTCATTTTGTACCACAAATTATCGATAAAGGAGAATGACGATTTTCTTATTTTTGGTTAGAGTGAGACAGATTTGATAAAATCTATGCAACCTGTACTAAACAACAAAAAATATGGTTAAACAATGAACTTCTTGATAAAGCATACCAATTGGATATATTGTGAGTTGTTCATGGTGAATTAGACAATCCGATGAGTAATATACTCGTTGATCAAAAACGCTTACAATCCAATAAACCATGTATCAGTATTATCGATTTTGAAAGAGGACATCGAAATGACACGTCTGGTAAAAATTGCAAACATGTGATGCAATGGTTACAAAGACAATGATTTGTCAGCATTGAACAATGCAAAAATCGATGACAACAAGATTGTAAAACACTTTATACACATTTAAAACAAACAATCACTATGTCGCCAGCACAAGCAAAGAGTACGCCATTTATTATTATTGCACTTTTAGTAGTTATTGATCAACTCACGAAACGATTGTTCTATAATCTACAACGAGGAGAAAATCTCTTTTTGATTACACCAATACTCAATACCGGTATAGGACGAAGTATTCCATTTTCATTGTCTCTTCTCATACCTGTATCGATACTTATTATTGGAGCCATGTTTCGATGGATACGAAAACAAAAAGAAGTTGCATTACGAACGAGTTTATTTATTGCCGGTGCGATAGGTAACTTGATCGATAGAATAATTTATCAATGAGTAAGAGATTTTATTGATTTTCACTATCGACCTGTTTTCAATGCAGCTGATATCTATCTCACGTTCAGTATCTGCATTTTGTTTTATCTTGTAATTTCACAAAAGAACAATGACCATCACAAGACCAATTCCCATATTACAAGAACTCCTCAAGAATAATGAATTATTGCTGAGTGAAAAATTAAAACTAGCTATAGAATTGCATATTGCATCTCTATTGGTAGAAGATCAACCAAAAGCACGACAACAACTACCTTTTTTGGTACAATTTTGACCACTAGCAATAAAGCATCGAAAAGATTTAAGTTTGCTTCAGCGAGTCAATCCTACTATCGCTCATGGATGATTTACTGAGTATGAAAAGCATGATGTTTATTATCATTTCCCTAGAGAAAATCAAATACTTTCATTTGATATATTAGATGTGGATTTTCCTGGTAAAGATAAAATGCAAGCGCTTCATACAGAAAGTCATTGTTGATTTCCTTGTATGGTGAAAGCAGATGTGTGAGAAAGAGGAGTCGGTATACACTACGTTGCAAACCAAGAAAAACGAGATGTGTTGATGGATGCATACACTGATTGAACAATCTCGCGACACCCTAGTACATTACAAGCATATTGTGGCCGACCTGAAGAATGGTGTCTACAATTTTATCATCATCCAGAAAATGGTTTGGATATATGATCTTTGGTAAAAAGAAACTTACCGTTTGTTGTGTGAGATGGCAAAAAAAGTGTCATTGCATTGATACATGACCTTCCTTTGTCTCATATCCAAATTGAAAAAATCGTTACGACACTTGAAAAAGAAGAGCCAGAACTTCTTGAACAAACTTTACCTCTTGATAAACAGCTTACCGTTATTCGCAAAGCAAGCATCGATTTTTGAACGACGTATACTGATTTTACCGCTTCGCTTACAGCAAAACAATCACACAACCTCCATACTTTACTACAGCATTTGCTGGCAAATCTTCCTTTATTGTCCGTATGAAGATTTGATCTGAAAGCTAAAAGTCTCGAATCACTCCTAAACTGAGAAGTAAAAATCATCGAATGCAATGCTTGATGATGAATTCCTACCCATGTGTATGATGAATCATTGTCTATTGAGGAAAAATATAATATTCTAGAAAATCATTTTAATCGCATGATAGACATAGCACAATTTCATAAACAAGCATGAAGATGAGCGTGAACCTATTTTTGAGCATATCGAAATATCATTAAAGCATCATACCTCTCATTGAAGAAAAAATGAATTCATATAACAAAATCATCTTCATCAAAAGCACACACACTCAAGATATTTAATGAGTTATATACGTTGATTCGTACCCATAGATAATTAAAT
>CAZIUS010000168.1:1967-2198 GCA_964542385.1 uncultured Candidatus Peribacteria bacterium | reverse complement strand
TTGATCGGATGAAATGGGGTGAGAAGATCAAAAGAAAAAAGAGATGGGATTTGGTGAGCTTGTAAGGAGATTGTTTGAACCAGTTGGGAGTATTAAAAAACAATATATATATTTTCTTTTGTCGGTAAGTAACTGGTTTGTTATCGATTTTTTTATTGTGTTTTTTGGAGATAAAATTGGAAATAGTATTAATAATGGTGATATTGAGCGTATTAAATGGTATGTAATACG
>CAZIUS010000168.1:695-1800 GCA_964542385.1 uncultured Candidatus Peribacteria bacterium | reverse complement strand
ACGAAATCAAGGGTATGATTATTTTTTCAAAATGAGTGTTAATGAGACTGAAAAGATTGGTACAGGAAAGATTATGAAAATTATTGATACATGAATACAAAGGTGGATTGAAGTATTACAAGAAGTTTGAATCTTAATGACAGAACTAGTATTTAAAACGATTATTATATTATTTGTTTTAGTTCGTTTATGATGGCGGACAGTAATTGTATATAGTATTTTATTATGTATAATTGTTTGGGCTACTAATAAAATCTTTGTTCAAAAAGTTGCTGTTTTAAGAATTAAAAGACGTGAAAAATGAATAGAAAATAATAGGCAATTTGTAAAGATGATCATGAGTAAAATAGAGATTATTCAGAATAGTAAATTATTTCAAGAAAAATTATACTACAGTGATTGATTAGAAAAACAAAAAGAATTAAGTTTTAAAACTATGAAATGGGTGTTTTGGATGTTTAATATCCCATTGATAGTAGTTCACCTTTTTTATTGATTCTCTTTGGTATATGTTTTGGTAAGTTTTACGCAATGAAGCTTTGATTTTGGTACATTTGTTTCATTAAGCTTGGCAAGTGCAACTTTATGACCATTTATGTTAAAGATAACTGATTGATATAAAAATATTCTTGATTCATTTATTGAAATAGAAAAGTTACGAGAATTCTATGATACTACGCCACAGATGAAAAATTATGAAACTGGGGTGAAATTTAAGTTACGTAAAGGATGAGTGATAGAACTTAAAAATGTAGAATTTACGTATACTCAATGATCAAACGTATTTAGTGATTTTTCTTTGACTATAGAACAGGGAAAGAAGACCGCTTTAGTTGGAATGAGTGGATCAGGTAAGTCGACGTTAATTAAATTGATTGCATGATATTTGATGCCAGATGAGGGGAAGGTATTGGTTGATGGGCAAGATTTGAGTACGGTAGCACTGCAGTCTTATTTCTCGCATGTGGGATATTTGACCCAGGAACCGAGCGTGTTTGATGGAACGATCAGGGAAAACTTGGAGTATGGAGTACGTAGTGATGAGGAAAAAAATGATGAACTTTTGGCACAAGCGGTTCTCTTAGCAAAGTGTGATTTCATTGCT
>CAZIUS010000168.1:0-685 GCA_964542385.1 uncultured Candidatus Peribacteria bacterium | reverse complement strand
AGGACAGCGTCAACGTCTGGCGATAGCGAAGATTTTTCTTAAAGATCCCAAAATAGTACTTTTGGATGAACCGACAAGTGCATTAGACTCATTTGCTGAAGAAGCGGTGACAGAAGCGATGGAAAATCTTTTTAAAGGACGTACGGTAATTATTATTGCGCATAGATTACAAACCGTAAAACATGCGGATGATATTATCGTTATTGATCATGGAGTAGTTATTGAACGCGGAACACACGACCATCTTGTGACCAAAGGTTGATACTATGCTCGTATGTTGGAGTTACAAAGTGGTTTTTAGTTTTTAGAATATAATGGCAGAACATCTTTCCATTGATGAATTAAAAGTATTGCTCAGTACGTATGCAGTAAAAATCCCGATAGGATCGGTATGGACGCATCGAAAGAAGCCTGATGTGTACTATATAATTTGTGATTTGGTGATAGATGAGGCTACTGATGCAATTGCAGTAATTTATGAACAAAAAGTTTCATGATTACGTTTTGTTAGATTAGCAGATATATTTCTTGAACAGATCGAAAAAACAGAATATAGATGACCAAGATTTGTCTGTTTGCCTTAGCTTGTTATTGCTTTACACAAAAAAAACAATAAGAATGTATAAATATAGTAAAGCGGATTTGAATTTGTAAGTTCAGCTTCATCCAAACGCCGTTTTACTAC
>CAZIUS010000167.1:0-2233 GCA_964542385.1 uncultured Candidatus Peribacteria bacterium | reverse complement strand
TATAACTATATACATTGGATATGTTAGCAAGTAAATAAAGAAACAGTAGTGATCTGTTGTAAAGAATCAATTAGAGTAATTAAAAACAGTTTTTTATAATTTGACATACAGAAATTTATATTTATAATTTATATAGATTAATAATTTATTTTTTATGTATCTATGTTGTGATTATCTTCTTTTTTGTTTTCAGTGACCTGATCAAAAGAAAAAAAATGAGTTGTGCCTGTTCAAGAAGCGATTGACTTTTTTAATAGTATGTATCTTTATAATACTGTATGAATTACTGCTGATAAAATTGATAATAATGATCAATTAAAACAAAAAATTGAACAAATTGATCAAGATAGTTTTTGATGATTTACTTTTGAAACTCGAGACAAAGTTAAAAAATATATTGAAAGATATGATTCTAAAAAAACTCTTTTTAAAGAAATTGATGATATAGAAAGAGTTAAAAATTGATTTATTGTATTTTTACAAAAAACAGCAAAACAGTTTAATTCTATTCCAATAAACCTTATCGAAGAGAAAGCTAAAACGCATTCATTGCAATGACCTTTAGAAGAAGTAAAATCATTTTTTATTGAAGGACGTTGTCTTGAGAGTCAATTTTTGCGAGATTCAATAGATCCTTCAGATCCCTTACACAATAAAAATACCTATAAACACGCAGAATTTCAGATTCAAACAGTAATAATTGCACTTAATTGAATGGTTTTTAATGCAGATGAAGTTGCATTAAAACAACAGGTTGAATGATTACTTGAGTGTCTTGGAAATCGACGATTTAATAAAGACAGACCACACGAAGATGCATTTTCTGATTTACAAAATAAGATGGCTCACGTTACAAAACAGTGACTTCTGGTTTCCTTACACTAATTTGTTTTTACTTGGAGCTCCAAGCCAAAACGATTCTTTTGAAACGACGAGATTATCTATGTCTTTTGGATTAATAATTTTTTCTTTGATTAATTTTGCTAACGCGTTGGTATCAGTTTTTAGGAGATCGTCAATGTGATTAATTTCTTTTGCATACTGTCGTAACGCACGTTCTGAATCTGGACGTACTCACCAAAAAACTCTTGATTGAACAGCTGTTTGTCGCTCATTTCAATAGAGTTTCTCTACCTGTTTTGTATCCGCATAATCAAGCAATATTTGCGCGATCGTTTTTTTCTCTTTTTCAAGTTCGTTACATTTTTTTGCCAAAATAGAATATTCATCAATCAATGATTTAATTGTTTTTTCACCAAGATCTGTGCTCATCACTTCATCGTCCATAAATTGATGTTTCCATTTTGGACAAATCATCTGAAAAGGGCAATAATTACAATGTCTTCCAAGAATCGCAGGAAAGATTTCATCATTGGTTGGTTCTTTTTCATAACGATCTTTTGCATCATCAATACGCTGAGCATTTTCACGATATCGATTTTTTACGTTGTTTAAATCTTCTTCTTGCACAGTCCAAAGAATTTCTTTTTCCAAATGCACATAAATCAAACAACAATCGATTTGCGAAAACTTTTTACCATATTTTTGTTTCATACCCAGTGCATACAAGGTCAGTTGCTGACGATGCGTATCTGCGTCATCAGGTTCTAGTTGTTTACTCGTTTTATAATCAATCAAAATCATACGTTCATTTTCTATATCAATCCTGTCTATATAACCAGAAAAGCTAATTTCATCGTCAAGTTTGATACTAAACGATTGTTCTACAGCCATCGTTATTGCTTGATCAAACGGATAATAGGTTTCTCGATATCGCTTTAGATAGGTATGTCATCTGTCGAGCGTGATTTGTACTTCTTCATCCAGAAATTCAGTAGTAGTTTCTTTTACTTCTTTACGAAATACTGCTTCATATCGCTGCATCATTTGTGTGATTTCTGGTGTTCTCAGGTTGGTACGTTGTTTGTAGACAAATTCGAGAGCGCTATGGACCGCAGTTCATAAAATCAACGCGAGCGATGATTCTTTGTTTGTTTTTCCCAAACCATCAATCTTATCATATTTGTATTTCAAAGGACAGGTAAGAAAGGTTCAGATTTGAGAATGAGAATAGTATGACATGAAGAAAATGAACGAAATGAACGTAGGGACACATAATATGCGTCCATATGGTCGGAATATACTTTGTTTTTTAAGAAAATCAAGAATGGAAATTATTTTTTCCCAGTTTTTTCTAAAAAACCAGATTGACTTGATTTTTTTTTTCCATATC
>CAZIUS010000166.1:220-2237 GCA_964542385.1 uncultured Candidatus Peribacteria bacterium | reverse complement strand
CCATCATCATGAATTTGTACATGTCTGTATTGAGGAGATTGCTCACTTCAGCTTCATCTCTTGCATCAGCAAAGATATCACGAGGAGTATAGAGGTTACGGTTGTTCATTGTGGAAGGGGAAGGAAATAGAGGGGAAATCGAAAGAAATAGAAGGAAATGATCGTAGGGGCGGATAATATCCGCCCGTACAATCATTATTGTAAAAATAATTTTTCTAATTCATCGGTCGTAATGAAAATAATTCATTGTGTAGTACATAAGTTTATCATTGCCTCACTCGTTTCAGCAAAGACGCCTTCAATAGCATCACTCACGACATAGGTTGTCCATCATTTTGCAGCAGCATCCAAAGCTGTTTGCCCAACGCAGTAGTCAGTTGCGACTCAGGTAATAATGACTGTATCGATAGCATCTTTTGTAAGTTGTTGTTCAAGTTCACCAGTATCAAATCAGCTATAATCTCGTCCGTCTGGAGTATCGCCTTTTGGGATTGATCTGTCGAATGTGATGGTATCAAGCGGAGGAGTGAGTGTGGATCATTCAGTATCTGCTACACAATGAACTGGCCAGAGTGTTTCTGTTTGTCATAGTTTATCTTTAAGATATTTTTTAAGTTGTGAGACAGAAAATGTTGCGGTTGGTGCAAGTCAATTCTCTATTTCGGTTCGGTCTTTAATTTCGCTGTAGGTAATTGAATCAAAGTTGTGTTTTTCAATATAATTGGCTGCGAATGAGACATGTCATGCTGGATGATTGTCGAAGAGGTGATACAGGAGTCATCATGCTTGTTTGACAATCTGAGCGACACGAACAGTTCATACCGCTGCACGTTCACCATTGGTGACATAGAGTTCATCAAGTGTTTTGTTTTGAAATCATTGGGTGTTATCCACACTCAGGAGAGCGATGTTTTTCATAGCTGATATGGTAAAAAGCTAAAGAGTTACTTAATTAATGTAATATATACAATAAGTAAGTAATTGTTCTATAATGAAAAATAATCAAAATGCAAGAGAAAATGTAAAGAAAACAATAAGTAATTTTTATTGATCTATAAAATTATAATAATACATACAAATATATTGACTTAAATTAGAAATATAATACGAGTAAATAATCGTATTGATTTTAATTTGACTTTTTTAATAATATATATATATAATTTTAATTGTTTAATTAAGCTTACATTATGAAAAAAATTATAACAGTTACCACATCACAAGTGTGAGATGATAAATTATTAGTTCCAACTCATCAAAATCAAAATACTGCTGAACAGATTGATAGCGTATTTAATGATAACCGTGAAAAGTTCATGCGTATTTTTCTTCAAAGAATACAAGAACTTGAAAAAAATGAATATATTCTTGATAATTGAAGGTCAAACGATTTCACAATTTTTTTATGAGACATTATTCCTATTGATCAACAAATACAATCAAAAATATTATTATGTATAGATAAAGTATGTGAAAAACAACAAACATATAACACATTAAATATGTTCCTTGAAGAGATTGTTCGTAAAACCCCAATCGAAAATGAAGATATTATTTACAAGGCTATACAGAAGAGGTTTGCTTTGGATACAATGAATTCGCTTCCATCTAATGGACAATTTAAAGATATGGCTGTATTATTTCGTTCGTTATCTGAAGAAAAGAAAAAAATCCTTTCAAATATTTTGAATCCTTATCCCAATGCATGGTATAACAAAGAATATGAAGAACTTCCAACTAAGCAACATGTAGAAAAAAAAGCTGAACTAATAAAAGGAGAAATTGAATGATTATATAATAAATGTAATTTTAATCCATATAGTAGTATGAGATCTTTGTGAGGTATTGCAGATCATATTGCTGTACATATAGAAAATGTAAAGACATATATAAATATTTGGAATACTATGAGTGATACTTTACAACAACAATTTTTGTTTGTTTTAGATAAAGTGTTTTTTGTGACACAACCCAATGAAAATAGTAGAAAATATTTCACTACTGCAATATTGAATTG
>CAZIUS010000166.1:0-210 GCA_964542385.1 uncultured Candidatus Peribacteria bacterium | reverse complement strand
CAGAATATAAAGATTTTCATTTACCAGATATTTTTTTTAATACAAAAGAAAATTGATTTTCTTTTCAAAGAACTGAAGTTCAGGATTTGACTATTGGATTTGCAGTCATTTTGTGGTATGCAAAGAAAAAAAACTTGTCGCTTAGTTTATGCGATGATAATGCATGATCTTATACTTTGTTTGAATGAAAATAATTGATTACTAATGACT
>CAZIUS010000165.1:1963-2241 GCA_964542385.1 uncultured Candidatus Peribacteria bacterium | reverse complement strand
TCAGCATTTGTCATGGGATTAATCTATCCGACGATTATACTTCCAGTGTCATGGGTGAATCACTTAAGTATAGGGCAGACGAAAGCAATTTTAATTCATGAATTAAGTCATATATTACATCGCGATCACATTTGGAATCGATTGTTACTAATTCTTGAGAATATATTTTTCTTCAATCCAGCCCTTCTATTTTTGGTCGATAAAATAAGATTGCACCGCGAAATTAATGCAGATTTATTTGTAATTGCTCAAGGTGAAGATCGACTTCAGTATTCTAA
>CAZIUS010000165.1:554-1760 GCA_964542385.1 uncultured Candidatus Peribacteria bacterium | reverse complement strand
TAGAATAGCAGGTAAGAATCCAAACAAGCTTTTAAAAACAAAAAGCAATAAAGTAAAGCCAAAAGAAGCGATAATAAACCACGATGAGATTGCATACATTGAAAGCAATTCGATCCAATCACAAAATGAAATCGCTGAAATGAATATTGTGATAGAGAATGAAGCAGATTTTATTTATTTAGCAACTGAAGTGCGCACCATCGTTGAATCAATTTCAAATCAATCAACTATCGATTCTTCCAGCTCTACACTTCTTATATATTCAAACTCTAAGCCAATGCAAACAATCACAACAAAAAAAGTGATGTATCCTCAGTCTATTGAAATTAACTAACAAAACCATAATAAATGAAAAAATTAATATTTTCCTTGTTCTCAGTAATGTGTACCGTCGCACTTCTAATAGCTCAATATTCACCTATCCAAAAAAAGACAGAATCTAAGATTATCATTAAAAAAATTGAAAGAAGTGGAGATGAAAAACTGACCGATGCACAAATTCAAATCCTTATAGATTCTGTGCTTAGTTTAGAAGGTATAAATGGTGATCAAATTCAGTTGAACGACATGAATACTGATGATGTACAAACAATAGAAAAGGATGGCAAAAAAATTAAAATAGTCAAACGCTCGAGCTGTTCAGCAGGAGATGTAAAATCTTGTACAAAAGCTTTGAAGTCAAGCACAAATAAAGCAGTTATAGGTGTGCAACTTGAAGATGCAGCAGGAAATAATGGAGCAACAATAATCGAAGTGTTCAACACAAGTGGAGCCCAGGAGGCAGGTCTTCAAGAAGGAGATTTACTTATGGAAATCAATGGGAAAAAAGTGATGGGAATGGAAGATGTCATTTCACAGTTATCAAGTAAAAACCCTGACGATGAAATTAAAGTAAAATATATGCGAGACGGAATAATCGCAAAAGCTAAGATCAAACTTCAAGACCCTATTGCTTTAAACAATAAATGCTGCCCTGAGAGTAAAACTTGTTGTAAAAATGGGCAAAAGATTTGCAAGCCAGATGAAATGAATCAAATCAAAAAAATGATCATCATGGAAGATGAGAATGGTAAGAAAACAGAACGTATCATAGAAGGCGAGAATGAGATCATTATAAACTCTGATGGGAAAGATAAAGAGGTCAAGATCATGCGTAAAAGCAATGAGGACAAAGTGGTGAAAATGATCACTACTGATGAGTCAGAG
>CAZIUS010000165.1:0-520 GCA_964542385.1 uncultured Candidatus Peribacteria bacterium | reverse complement strand
ACTTATGATCGAGTATAACACCTATCCTAACCCTAATCAAGGTCTTTTAAAAGTAAATTTTACAGGGCAAAAAGACAAACCAACAGTCATCCAAGTAATCGATATGAAAGGCAATGAAGTTTATGTCGAAAAGCTTGATAACTTTGATGGAACATATAATAAAGAAATAAATTTGACGAGTGTAAAAGGTACATTAATTCTCAATATCAGACAGGGTGAAAAAATTATTTCTGAAAAAATAATTGTAAAATAAATAAAACTCGTTACCTTTGGTACAAGTAGTATAGTTTAATAACCAAAATTTTATGCGTCCGGAATGGGAAACTGTTCCGGATTTTTTATTTAAAAAAATCGTAATATGTCATTAAAAATTTCAACAATTCTTGTATTAGTAACGATCTTCTTTAACTCATGCAAAGAAAAAACTGCACATGAAAGTACGAAAACAGATCCTCAAAGTGTACAAACAGCAGAGTCCAATACTGCAAACAAAGCTGAGCATGACTCACCTTCCATGTTT
>CAZIUS010000164.1:0-2244 GCA_964542385.1 uncultured Candidatus Peribacteria bacterium | reverse complement strand
GAAAAGAATTTCCTCGAGACCGGTGTTCCAGAATGACTGACAATCCTAAAAGTAAATTACGATACAGAAACCGAGCTCAAAAAAAAATATGGCATACTAACGCAAACAAGTTATGTTCTCATAAAACCAGACGGAACAATGATCAAAAGACGAATTTGATGACGTACGCTTGAAGAATTACAAAACAAAATCAAAGAAGCAAAAGACGAATCACCACAACCAACAAGAATTCCTTCTTGAACAACAACGACAGCATACCTCGCATGATGATGTTTTCGGTGTATGGAATGACCTCTCGAAGCTCTTCCTGGTGTCAAAGAAGTCATTAGTGGCTACGCATGATGAGACAAATCTACTGCAAGTTACAAACTCGTAGGAAGATGAGATACTGGACACAGAGAAGCAGTCAAAGTAGTCTACGATCCAGGTTTAGTTTCTTTTGAAGAAATTCTGGCAACCTATCGAACACAAATCGATCCAACTGATGGATGATGACAGTTCGGTGATAGAGGCTTTCAGTATTCCCCTGTCATTTATTGGCAAACAGCCGAAGAGCAAGAAATCGCTAAACTGAGCAAACAACGTCTCGAAGAAAGCAAAACATTTGACGAGCCTATTGCAGTAGAAATAGTACCGTTTACCACATTTTTTGATGCAGAAGAAGAACATCAAGACTTTTACAAAAAAGAAAGCGACTACTACAACAGCTATAAAAAATGATCATGAAGAGCTGGATTTATCGAAAACAATGAAACCAACGTAAAACAGATATTTGAAAACAACCAACCAGCAAAACTTGATCTTTCTCATCTCACCGAACAACAAAAAGATATTCTTTTCAATTGAGGTACAGAACCACCATTCAATAATGCCTATCGAAACCATCATGCAACGGGAATTTATGTGGATGTCATCGATGGAACAGCACTGTTTTCGTCACTCGATAAATTTGATTCGGGAACGGGACGACCAGCATTTACGAGACCAATCGACGAGGCATTAATCGAACAAGACGAAACAAGTTATCACCCTTTCTATGGTACTGAAGTCAGTAAGGATGACCGCCATCTAGGCCACGTTTTTGACGACTGACCACAAGATAAATGAGGGAAAAGATATTGCATCAATTCTGCCGCTTTACGTTTTGTGGCATTAGAAGACATGAAAACTGCACAATACGAAAAATACCTCAGTCTTTTTCAATAATATCCTCTTCAGATTTTTAAAACTCTTATGCACAGAATCATTAAACTACTCATTAAATGAGTAATAAGTATACTCCTTATAATCATTCTTATCATTCAATGATTTACACGATATGAGTATTTTATTGGTCTTTCAGACAAGACACTCACCAAAACGTTTTGTCAATGAAATAATCGTTGTGAACATAAAATATTCTCTCGAAATTGATTTGCTATTCATTATACAGACATTTGAGAAATACAGAATCCTTTATTATTTTTCGTGCATGGCGCTCCATGAAGCCGTAATGATCGAAAACAAGTAATGGAAAATAATATTCTTACATCTCAACGAAGAGTTATTCTTATTGACCGTTTATGATATGGTAAATCTGAAATTGGTCATTCATTTTGAAACATCCATGACCATATCGATGCATATGCTGCACTGCTTAGTTCGTTGAATCTCACGACTCAATCACCAAAACCTATCCTTATAGGACATTCATATGGATGACCAATTGTGGCTGGAATGGCATTGCGTGACGGAAACAATCTATGATGAGTCATTAGTATTGCATGAACATTTGATCCAGAATTGGAAAAAGTCTATTGAATTTCACATTGGATTAAATACCAACCACTCAAACTTCTTTCATGACCAATGATTCGAGTTGCAAATAATGAAAAACTAGTACACGCAGAAAGTCTGAAAACACTGACTGGATGGAATTCAATAACTGTTCCAGTTCATCTCTATCATTGAACAGCAGATAGTATTGTTCCCTATTGAAATATGCAATATGCGCTCGATCAACTTCCCAAAGCAACAACAGAATCATTTGTTCTTACAGGAAAAGATCATCCTCTACAATTCACAGATCCTAAACTTTTTTGAGAAGCAATAACACACATGCAACAAGTTCTCATTACATCTCCTTAAAAATTATGAAAACAAATCCTCCCCCATATACCAATCGAGAATTTCGGTCACGAAAATGGCTTCATATTCCTGCATATATTATATACCTGCGATGAGTAATTCGTACTTGATCACTAT
>CAZIUS010000163.1:0-2252 GCA_964542385.1 uncultured Candidatus Peribacteria bacterium | reverse complement strand
AAAAAATTCATTAAAAATAAAAACAATATTAAATGATTAAGAAAAAAAGTAAGAAAACACAGAATGAAATGAATCAGACACCTCAGAATACTGATCAATTGTCTTATGCTTCTGATAGAAGGAAAGCAACAATTGCTCAGATTACTTCATCATTAGGCGGTAAAGACGCTCCTTATAAAGTAATAAAAGAATTGTGGCAAAATGCATCAGATGCAAATGCTGCGAAAGTTTTTATTTCTCATGAAGATGGTGTATTTTTATTTCAAGATAATGGTAGTGGTATTGATGAAAGAGGAAGAGTGTCTATAATGACGTATTTCCGTTCTTCAAAAGAAGGTGTCGCGCAAATGAGTGGTAAACATGGTACTGGTCTCAAAAAAGCTATTGGTTTAGAAGCAGATCAAATAGTGGTATAATCTGTAGAAGAGGGGAGTAATCAATTATACAGATTTACCATTACTTTGGATTATCTTATTGAACTCAACTCACTTGCTGCTGAAGACGAACAAGGTGCAATGCAACTTGCAGCGAAAAATACCAAAATAACTTCCATTCCTGATGGTTGGATGATGAAAAATGGTATGAAACGCACTTCAGGAACTGATGTATACCTCTATTATGTAGAGATGCCAAAGCCACAGGAAATCAAAAAAACTCTTTCTAAATACCTTGCTCCAACAGCATGGCAGAAAGTAGTAATATTGATGAATGGTAAGAAAAGTTCGCTTACTCCATTAACATTTCCTGGAAGCTTATTTGAGAGTCATAAGAATGTAGATTTACTTGGAACGATATCCTGTAAGTTGTTTGTTCAAAATGGAAATAGAGGTATTATACTTTGTGATTTCAATAATCATCATGTCACTTTGGATGAAGTTATCAATCGTGTCCCTGATGTTTCACAAACATTAATTGCACTATCTACTATTGCTAGTGGGTGGATTACTATTCCAAAATTAAATAGCTGGAGAGATGAAAATTCTTCTCTAGATAGAAAGTTTTTTGGACAACCATATGAACGATTGATTGCCTATCTGGAAATTATTAAACCCCAGATTGAACAACTTATTGAGACACAAAAACCGCAACAAGAGGAAGTTAATGTATTTAAATTTTCAGAATTAACGTCAGTATTGAGACTGTTTTCAAGAACTCGAACTCATAATCAATCGTTTTTGGGTGGAATGAGTGACAAATTGAAGATTGGTAAAAATGATCAGGTTAAACAAGAAGTTTGTTTATATCCAGATAGTATTATTATGCCAATAAATTCATTAGATATTTTTTCCATCAAGAACCATGGATCAGAAAAACTTGATCCAAAAAAATGGATATGGGATGATACGAACTCACCGGTAAAAATCTATGGAAACAATCAAGGAAATGAATTATTGCTTCAATCTTATGAAATGACAGCAAAAGGATTTATGACTTTGACACATCCAGATTACAAAAAAGGGATAAAAAAGATTACTTTACCGGTTGAAGTCATTAAAGAGTTTGTTAGGAAAATTATTGGACCAGGAACTGTAATAGCAGGAAATGAAGCCACTTATAAAATTCTCAATCATTCTCATGATAAAATTGATTGGAAAATTAGTTCTACCGGTGATTGGCATCTTCAAGAAGATATGGTCACACTTACTGTAAATAACGATAACATTATTCTCCATACAAAGATGCTAACTTCAAAGAAAAGTATCACTTTGTCTGCAATCGATAAATATACTGAAATGTCATGGGCGACTAAAATTATTGAGATTTATCCTCAAATGGGTAATCGTGATAGTGTTTTAGTTATTGCAGGGCATGAATTCTTAGTAAAGGAACAAGCATCTCGAGCAGGATCAGATAGACCACTAGCAGATTGTATATTTGATAAAAAAGAAAACCTTCCGGTGATCTATTTTGATAATTACAATGTATTGGTCAATTCATCATCAATGAACCCAATACAACAAGCAGTTAACTCTATAGTTATTGCTGCACTTTCGTATCTTGTGCAAAATAATAGCATTGATGCGAAAGAAATTCCTTTAATATTGCAAGAATTTTTATTATTTGCAAATAAAAAAGTGAATTTCACTGCAAAGTAATCTATTATGTGATTGAAAAATAAATTATTATTAATTAACTTTTAAACCCTCCGTCATGTACGGAGGTTTTTTTAAATGTAAAAAATTGCTTTATTGTTATAAATATTTATAATATGTATGTTTTATTTATTTATTTGTTTATTTGTTATGAATATC
>CAZIUS010000162.1:0-2258 GCA_964542385.1 uncultured Candidatus Peribacteria bacterium | reverse complement strand
CTTGCTTTTGCTCTTGCTTCCAATCGTTTTCAAAAGGTAACGAACGTAATTAATAATCCTGCCACCTCAAAGTAAAGTCCAGGCACTTTCATATCATTGAGACCAAGTATACTTCATGTATCACGGAAGAATGTTCGATACATCCACAAACTAAAGAAAAATGCAACAAGCGTTCACAAAGAAATTAATGTTGCCATTCAAAACGACATCATTCTGAGTTCAGACCATGCGCTCTTCAGGAAATTTTTTCAAATCCAAAATTGAATCGGTATTGTCACGAGCAATGAAATTAATCAAGACCGCGGCATGAGTGTAATTTCTCCAAATTGAAATCATCTCATAAGGTCATAGACCATAAAGACAAATAAGGGAATACTCAACAATAGAGAAATAATCAAACGATTATACCATTCTTTCGCTTCTTCATTTGATCTTTGTGTTTGAGAGATGTTTTGTTCATTGTTTTTTACAACCTCATATCCTGTCTCTTGTATTAGATTTTCTATAGTAGTTCATGATATTGTTGACTCATCAAAAACAACAGATGCTTTTCCGGTTGTATAATTAACAGTTGCTTCTGAAATTCATTGTTGTTTTAAGAGTTTTTTTTGAATTAACAAACTACAGCTTGTACAGTGCATTCACTGAATAAGAATTATTTTTTTCATCAGAAAAAAGAGAAATTAAAAGAAAAAGACAAAGAAATCTTTTATTTCTCTTATTCACATTTTTTAACATTTTTTCCTATACATCAATATCATATCAATGGTGGTGGTGGCGGATCAGTCTTCGTACAAAAAGGAGTTTTAATCGTAGCAGGAGAAATCTTTCAGAACAATTCGGTATAATCAGCATGACTCGCATATGAATCATCAATCGAAAGCGTTATTACTCACCCTATATCATCATATACTCACAAACAAACTTCGTAACAATCACCATTTGGCTTTGATCAAAACCCTTTTAACTCTTGATGACAAGGATTTATTTGTTCATCATGATGTCAAAAATTGCTCATCATATCATGAGCCATAACTCAAGCATGAAAAATTGTACTACTTGTAAACAAATAGATAGCAAGAAAGAATAGCTTGAAAAAAGTTTTTTTCATTATTCCTGTAAATGAGTAATTATAAAACGCAATTTATTATAGTACACATTAAGGATAGATTTAGATTGTAACAATTATGATTATAGAGATTAAATAATAATAATGCAAATTTAATAATCAAATTTAATAATTTTATTGCAAAACATTATTATATCTTCTACTCTTGCCAAAATTCTTCACCAAAAATTTCTGTAAGGACTGATTTTAATTCATCAGTTCATTCTTGTTGTGCAGCATCAACATCAGCTTTGATAGCTCTCCACAACCATGTCCCTACTTTTCCTCTCATAGCTGAAGTATTCAAATCCCATACCGTTTCATTATCAAGAATACCCAACCATTTCCCTACTTCATGGTATTCACTCCATCGTGGATTTTTGGTTTCATCTTGTACACCCATCAATGCTCTAATAACTACCGTCAGTGCTTCTGCTTCAGTGAGAGCTTTGTTTGGCATATAATTTCCTTGTGATCATTTTACCAAACCATACTGACACGCAGCGATAATATGTGGAACCAATGTACTATCGTAACCATCAATATCATTGAAAACACATTCTTCTGCTGTTTTTGTTTTACTTAATCCTTTAAGTTCTGCAAATTGTGCAAAAAACTTTGCAATCTCACCTCTAGAAACACCGTCATTTGGTCTAAATGCATCTTCTGACGTCATTGTAGTAAGTCAATTATCATACATCCACTCGTATACTGTAGTGAAATTTTGAGCCGACACAGCTGTTACAAACAAAGAAAGAATAAGTACTCAAAGTAATTTTTTCATAGATCAAGGACAAAGTAAAGTTAATGAAATTGTAGGCATTCACGATAAAAAATCAAGTGATTCTGTTTTGATTAAAAAATTTTTCCATACTTTTTTGCCTTGATGCAAAAAAGTAGGCAAAAAAAATCAAGTCACTTCACGGTCTTGCGTTCCGTTCATTACTTAATTTACGTTGCCGAACGCGACTCCCTCCCAGAGGGACCCGGTCGTCGCGTTATGAATTGCTTTATTAAATCGTTCAGTCTACTGTTTCAGACTTAGCTCGTGACGTTTGAACACTTTATAATAAAATGCATTAAGTGCAACGCGAAATCATCGAAACGACAAGCGAAGCAGCGACGGAGGAGCTGAGCAATAAGTGAGGTG
>CAZIUS010000161.1:0-2263 GCA_964542385.1 uncultured Candidatus Peribacteria bacterium | reverse complement strand
ATCTTGTTGTCGTGTTTCCAAAAGGTTCTTCCGGATTTCTTCTCCGTCTGGATTATCAACAAACCAGCGCGTTGCCATACTCAACATTACCATTATCTGGCCGGTGTGTTTTCCTGCTCTAATCACAATATGTCTCAATAATCATTCATGCGATTTGACGCGATACATCGGTAATCAAGTCGCGATCAATGCTTCTTTGATCATTGTGTATGCTTGATGCATTGGCGATGAAACCAAAAAACATTGGTCTATATCAACAATTTGAGCGAAACGTCATTGTTGATGAAATCACACAGTAATATATTCATCGTACTCACCGTTTTTGATGTCTGACTTACCAACTTCGTCATGATATGCACGAAACGTTCCACAAGAAAATTCAATCTTATTTCTGTACTGTAACAGTTCTGGAGACTCTATAACTGGTGGTAACGAAATAGCTTGTGCAGCAGGTACTTTTCTGAGACTATCTGCAACCATAATTTGTTTTAATTCAAGTTGTTTGGGATACGTCAGTGCTTGCCATTTACAACCACCACAGCCGTGTTTGTGAACTGGTGTGTCTTGGTGTTGTCAGTAAGCAAAAAGATAATGCGGACAAGCAATATCTGCTTGTAACAATGATGAATCATAAGAATGTACCGTGGTGATTTGTAGTTCGATATAATCTTTCTTTCGTTTGATTACATTACCGTCTACGACACTTCATGGTAATCATCATTTTACAATTACTTTTTTACCGTTTGGTAAAACGCCAATACCGACTCATCAGTATCACAATCATGTTATCGTAACGTTTTCTAGTGTTTTTTTCTTCATAGTGAAATTATATGATAGTCGTTTATATAGTATCGCTCCGTCATCGCGAGCGAAACGCAGTGTAGCGTGGCGATCCATATTAATGTAATTGAATACTTTTCTTTGAACGCATCAATAATACGTCGATCCATCTATTTCCTTCGATTTCCAAGGATGAGGCAAGCCTCATCACTCCATTTCCTTCACGTACAGGCGAATATTATGTATGCGCCCTACGTTCCTACGCAATATCTCACGTAACGGTATTGATTCTTACGGTAGAACCTGCTTCGAGATGAAGCGCAACCATCGTTTCTAATCCATTATCAAGTGTCGCTGGTTTTTTGCCTGCTGTTGCTCTGTCTCATTTTACTCCAGGAACTGTTTCAGCAATCGTATATTCGATAACATTTGGCAAAATAACACCAATTACATTGCCATCAAAAATCATCAAGAAACAATCAAGATTTTCTTTTAAGTAAGGAACGATATCTTCTATTTGATCCTCAGGTATATCATAAATTTCTGAATTATCTTGTTCCATAAATGAGTATGTATCTCATCATGAATACAAATAAATTGCATTTTTCGTTTGCACTTCAACTTGTTCCAAAATAGTCCCTGATTTGTACGTAAGGTTTTGATTTCAACCGTTGATAATATCTTTTGCTTTGAATGTATAGGTCGCACTTCATCTTCCTGTATGTGTGTGACTAATATCAATTACTTTAAATAATTTTCCCTCCACTTGGAGAATTACGCCTTTTTTGACGCTTGAGGTATCAATTTTCATAACAATAAAAATACTAAAATACGTATTTTATAGTTATTTATAATGAAAAATCTAGGTCAAAAATGCTTGTGTAACAATCCTTTGAATTGCATAAGAAAAAATTACAACCACAAGACCAATTGCGGCGTTTTTGATAGCATACAAATATCATGCATAAATAATCATTGCCGATCAAACCACTAAAGCCATATTTGCAACAAATTTAACTACTCTTATCAAAAAACATAAAATAGTATCTCGCGTAATAATGCCACTTGCTAACATCGATCATAAATCACATCATAATCTTGTAGAACTTTTATTTTTTGTTGCATTAAGATATTTTTCTGCCGTTGCATTATAATTCGTTCGAAACGCTTTTGACTCTTTTGCTTTTAGATCTGTAAGATTATCTACATCATCAGCAAATTCATTATTTTGTGCTTTTGGAATCAAAATAAAAGGACTTTCTTTTGATGAATCAGTTGCATTGACATGAAAAACTGTAAGTCAAAGACAGAAAAATAGCATCAATCATCATAACAGTAATTTCATCTTATCAAAAAAATTAAATGATTTCTGAAAGTATACTCATTTGATAGAGTTTTGGCAAATCTTGAGGTGTTATTTTTCCAACTATAGGTGTAGCACTTGTTCAATCCTCTGAAATCCATATGACTTCAATAGGTTTTG
>CAZIUS010000160.1:0-2264 GCA_964542385.1 uncultured Candidatus Peribacteria bacterium | reverse complement strand
CGTTTGAAGCATGTTCCAAACGAAAGATTGCATCATACGGAAGATGTGAATCTGGTTGGATGCGATCGAGAAATGAGAAATCTATCACTCCAAAGATTTTTCCTACAAATTGCTGTGGTTCTTGTAAGGCTTCATCCATATACGATAAAACACATTGATACCATGCTTTTGTATTTGGTTGATCAATAAATAATTTCTGAAGTCATACTACTCCCAAACTTTGAAAGATATATTTACTAAAGACACCTGGAAAATCTGGATATGAGTCAAAATATATTCCAGAATCATCTACCAATACGGGTCATCATACTTTTTCAAACGCTTCAAACGCCTTTATACGTGAAACTTCCAGCATATCATTTGTTTGTGGTTCAAAAAGATCTACTGCTTGTTGTGCACACGAAAAATCAGGGCGTAATACTGCAGCAATTTGTTCAAACTTTCATGTGTTTCACGTACAGATTGTAATCATATTAATCGATGTGTATTAAGCAAAAATTCAATGTTCAATTCTGCATAAGGTATTAAAAATTTCTTGAATAGAAGCATCTTTTCTTAATAGCCAATCTTTAGGTTTTTCTCAGTTCAAATTAGGCAATTCGCTATCAAGTCGTTTTTTATATCATTCATCTGATCAAAAAACATCTATTCATTTTGCATGTATTTCTTCAATTGTAATACGTTCTTCCATTGGATCATAATAACTAAAATATATTATCCTGCATCGTCTCTATACGCTGAGTTGTTTTTGTAAAAACCGGAAAGTACTTGCCTGGGAAAAATGTTAACACAGCAATCAAAGATAAAATACTCATTCTTACTTGTAGTTTTTCAGAAAATAAATTATGTTTAATTGTTTCACTATAAGGCACCAAATACATCTCAGCATACAACACAAAACTCTTTATTTTCTCATCATTTGGAAAATCATCTAATAAGTCACGCATATTATCACGATATGATTTTCTTTGTTCATAACTCATTTGAGCAAAAGGAATAGCTCATTTTTGCTGTGAACATCAATGAGTATACCACTGTTTGATTTCCTCTAATCTTTCTGACGGAAATGTTTTAAAATTCATAACAAGATCCCCACTATATAAAATAAATATTCTGAAGATGCATTCAATTTCTGCTCCATTTCCTTCTATTTCTTTCTTGTCATTGAGAGCGAAGCGCGGCAATCCCTCTATTTCCTCTCCTTCTACACCAATTCAATCCTTAATCCAGTCAACTGTGTAGCCAATCTAATATTTACTGCTCCTTTTCCGATCGCAAGTGATTTTTGGTCTTCATCTACTTTTACTACTGCTCTTCCGTTTGCAATTTCGATCGATTTAATCTTTGCAGGTTTTAGAACATCGTGGACCAATCTAATTGGATCATTTGTTTGTTCTATAATATCAATTTTTTCACCGTTCAATAATGATAAGACCGTATTAATTATATCACCATGATGTCCTACAAAAACACCGACTGGATCTACTTTTTCATCATTTGATGATACCAAAATTTTTGTTCTCTTTCCGTTAAATCTTGCAATTTTTTCAATATTAACCACTCATTCATCATATTCAGGAACAATTCTTTTCAAGAGCGCTTCTACAAACTCTACTCATCATTGGGTAATATCAAGATTAATACCACCGATTCATTTAGAAATTTGTTTTAAGAATACGATAATCTCTTCGCCAGTATGGTAAATTCTGTTTGGAATTTGTCCTTCAGGTGGCAAGACCACAGTAGTACCATCAATATCAAGCACCACACTTTCACCAATTGTTCTGAGAACTTTCGCTCTGAGCAATTCTCCTTCTTTGTCTTGAAACTTTTCGTAAAAACGTTCTCTTTCGATATTTTTCAAACTTTGTTTGATTGTTTGCGCAGCTGCTTGCACACCAATTCTTGTAAATTCTAATGGATCTGGAGTTATATCAAGCACCAATGTTTCACCAAGTTCAACATCCTTTTTTAGTTTTTTTGCATCTGCTACAAGCATTTGTCTGTCCTCTTCTTTATCTTCAATTTCATCTACGACCGTATATTCTCTATAAACACCAATACTACCATCTGCAGCAACACTAACTTGTAGTTGTGCTTTTCTATCATTTGGCATATAATCCTTTTTGTATGCTGTTCTAATACCAAGTTTAACAATATCAAGTACTTGATACGGATCATATTTGTATTCAGCAATAAGCGACTTAATCGCTTCTTGAATCATTAATCAATTAAGTTTCATACGATTGAAAAAGAAGGTAAAA